>NZ_JAPEHX010000017.1:0-44994 GCF_028823655.1 Exiguobacterium sp. B2(2022)
AGACCGGTAGGAAGCACTCTCCCTACGGTCTGCCGCTTGTACGCGCAGTTGAAAAACGATTAAAGAATCGTTCCGTAGATAGCGCTCCATGGTAGTTGACCATGGCAGTGTAGGCGTTATTCACGACTACCCCAGCCTTCGTTCACACGCACGTGAACGTCGACTTCGGCGAATTTCCCCTTTCGGCTCGGTCCGGAGTGCGTCCGTTTCAACCAAGCTTACTCATGTCATTCGCAACCTCTATCTGTCAGTTGTTAGTATTAGTTATAACAAAACGAAATCTTCTTGCCAACCTTTTTTTAGAAAAATGGGATATTTCAAAAAAGAGTTACCACGTTTTCCGCATCATACGATGTGGGATATTGGCATCTAAAAATTCATCTCCGAACGCCTCGTATCCGAGTTTTTCGTAGAACGGAAGCGCCGTTAACTGTGCACCTAGGCGCAGTTCACTTAATCCTTGATGTTTTGCGACACGTTCGACTTCGTCCATGATCTCTTTTCCATATCCATGACCTCGGGCCGTCTGAATCGTCGCCACCCGCTCCACTTTCCCGACAGTCGAGTCTACCGGGCGAAGACGTGCTGTCGTCACCGGCTGCGCGTCAAGGAGACCGACCACGTGCGTACAGACATCATCTAAATCATCGTATTCGAGACTCGCATCGATTCCTTGTTCCTGAACGAATACGATTTCCCGTACTTGCTTGGCCTGCTCGATCAACTCGGCTTCTTTTCCCGATTGAATCGTCAACATGGTAAGACCCCCTCTTGTAATCGTCTCACGATTTCTTCCATCCCTTGTTCAAGTTCCATGACCGAAGTGAATCGTGCTTGTGCCTGCTTATGGTTCCCACCACCACGACCAATCTTCATCTCTTGAAGGGCCGCACGGAGGAATGTTCCGACCGCTATATCATGAGTCCCATCATGCATGACAAATAATTTTTGCGTACTGTAGTTGGCTCCGACCGCGATTCGTCCGGTCGCTGCGATTCGTTCAACAATTGCGGTCGTCAACGTTTCAGCTTCCGTTCGTCCCACATGTAACGCTACATAGTTGTCTTCTTGTAAGACTGCCTTCACTTTCGCTTTTGCAATCCGTTCTTCGAGCGTCTTGATTTCTTTTTCACGTTCAAGACGAATCGTGTGTTCTTCAATCACACGCGCCGCCACCGATTCATTCGTCGTCGAGAATGTGTGGTGGATTGTCCGTAACGCTTCTCGTGCTCGTTGTGTCGCTTTCAACGCCCGATTACCGGCTACATACGTCAAGCGGATGTTTCCTCTCACTTTTTTGAGCGTCGTCACATGAATCGTACCAAGTTGCCCTGTCGTTTCCACATGTGTCCCACCGCACGCGTTATAATCAAGCCCTTCGATTTCGACGATTCGAATCATCCCTGTTCGATCGGTCGCTTTCCGTAAGCGCGTCCGGTCCACTTTTTCTTCTGCGATTTCATACACATGGATGGGATGATTCTCAAAGATGAGTTGCTGCATCTCTTGCTCAAGTGCTTCAACTTGAGCCCAGTCCATCCCTGCCGTCTCAATCTCAATGGACGAATCTTCTTCTCCAATTCCAAAACTGAGCGTACGAATGTCATGACGATCTTCTAAAATCGCCGTTAACAAGTGTTGGGAAGTATGCTGGATGGAATGGTCTCGTCTCACATGTTCATTGATTCGAGCCACTACTGGTGTTCCGGTAGGTAATGCTGCTGACAACAGATGCCACACTTCACCTTCCTTGAGTTGCACGTCTAATACGTCGTGCGAATCAATCCATCCCCGGTCTGCCGGTTGCCCCCCACCTTCCGCATAAAAGGGACTGTTCTCGAGTGTATGCCAATGACCTTTTCCATCCTCACTTACTGAGGTCACGATTGTATTGACTGTATGTTGATTCATCTTGTCCTCCACCTTCTCTCTATAAATCTGTTCAGACAACTAGTCTAATTTCGTCTATAATGAAACATACATCTTCTCAGTCAGGAGCGAAATGATATGTTAGAAATCGATAAACAATCTCCGTTACCTATTTATTATCAAATTGAAGCGTACTTAAAGCAACAAATTGATGACGGATTGTTAAAGCCAGGAGACACCTTACCTTCAGAACGTGAATTCTCCGAACAGTTTCATGTCAGTCGCATGACGATTCGTCAAGCAATCATGAACCTCGTCAACGCCGGTTATTTGAGCCGTCAAAAAGGACGAGGGACATTCGTCGCGAGTCAAAAGATTGCCATGACGTTGTCCGGACTGACTAGTTTTTCTGAAGAAATCAAACATCGTGGCATGCGACCACTCAGTCGTCTTTTGTCCTATGAGGTCATCCCGGCAACGGATCGAATCGCCCAACAACTGAGCATCCCGAATCAAACACCGGTATACGAAATGAAGCGGCTCCGACTCGCAGACGACCATCCGCTCGCGCTCGAGACCGCCTACATTCCTGTCCATTTATTGCCTGACCTGACGAAAGAAGACGCGACCGGTTCCATTTATGCATACGCCGAACAGCACGGTTTACGTTTGAAAAATGCAACACAGACACTCGAAGCCCGCAGCGCCGGTCCCGAGGAAGCGAAACTGCTGACTATTTCTCCAAACGCACCGGTATTGCTGATCGATCAACGAACCTATCTCGAGAACGGAGACATGTTTGAATATAGTCGCTCGCTCTTTCGTGGAGACTCGTATTCGTTAACCGTTGCGATGGATCGCATATAACGCACGAAACAGAAATACGATTTGACCCTGACACTGATGTGGAGGATGTAGATCGCTGTCCTTACTGTGAAACCAAATTTTTGAGTGGGAACATTATCGACTAAATCAATTTTCAAGCAATCCACACAAAAAAGCAATCTGACCTGAAATACATTGCCACATAAAAAACGCTCAGAAAATGAATTCTGAGCGTTTTGCATTTTTCGTAAGTCAAACTTTATTGCGCTTCGTACGTTACCCCACTCGGGTCTAACGTGTAAGACTCTAATTCCGTATCCGTCATCGGCTCCACAGGATTTCCTGCGTCCGCTTGCTGCACACGATAGCGTACTTCTTCAAGAAGCGGTTCATTCAAGAAATAGTAGAAGTGGCCGTCATCTGCACGGGCGCCTTCACCTGTCAATTGATATTGCACCGTATTGTGTAGTGCACCGACATCTTCAATCAAACGCATATAGTCATTCGGTCCGAGCGTCGTCTGCATGTTGTCGCCCACGGCTTTCAAGACCTTATCATAGTTATTGATGAGTGACGTGCCAAGTGACTGTTCGAGCACGGCATTAATGACTTCCATCTGGCGTTGTCCACGCCCGATGTCTCCACGTGGGTCATCATATCGGTTACGGACATAGGCGAGTGCCTCTTCACCAGAAAGTTGCTGAAGTCCTTCTTCGATTTGTACGGTCTCACGTGAAGCGTCATAGCTGTTTTGTTGTGATGAGAATGGAACGTTGATCTCAACACCACCGACTGCATCGATGAAATCCACAAATCCTTGGAAGTTGAGCGAGACGACATGGTCGATTTCAACGCCAACCAAATCCTCAATCGTGTTTGTTGCCATACGCATCCCGTTGTTCGGGTTCGATTCATCCATGGAACCGAAATAGTAGGCATGTGTGATCTTATCTTGATCAAGACCCGTCTTTCCATAAGGGATATTGTATCCTGTGTAATCGATATTGACGTACGAGTCACGCGGGATACTGAGCATCGTCGTCTGCTTTTCTTTCTTGTTCAGAATGACGACAATCATGACATCCGAGCGTCCAAACTCTCCACGCGCTTTCTTTTGTGGAGAAAGGTCTGTCCCTAAAATCAAAAACGACTCCGTATCTTCTTTGTCAAAGCGAGTCGGTTCAACCGTCGGGTCGTCCTCTAGCGTGACTTGGGTGCCGGACAACATGTTGTGTGCTTTATAAAATGCGGTACCGTAAATGCTAGACCCAGCAATAATCGCAATCAGCACAAGGGCACTAAAGACTTTATAAAACGCAGACGGACCTTTGCGCTGTCTACGAGTATGTGTTCTAGAATTCATAATGGTCTCCTTCGAGTCAAAGTAATGAGCTTCACTCATTATAGAGGAAAGTGTGAAATTTGTCGAAAACGTTTTGATGACAAATTCATTTCTTTACATTTTCCCACAGTTGAAAACAGAAAAACCCACGGAGATGTCTCCGCAGGTTGATTAAGCCCGAATGGTGAAAAATCGTGTTGCTGCTTCTTGCCCTCGTGCTTGAAGGGCTTCCGCACAGCGCGATGCGGCCGCTTCGTCGAGTACGACCGTCACACCTGGATGCGCTTGAAGGATCGTCGCCGGCCAGTCGACCGTCGGTACACTTTCAATCATATGTTGTACGGCCTCTGCTTTTCGCTCGCCCGTCGCCACCAGGACAATCTCACGCGCATTCATGATTGTATCGAGTCCCATTGTGATCGCATGCGTCGGCACGTCTTCCAATCGGTCAAAAAAGCGACGGTTTGCCTCTCGTGTGGATTCGGTGAGTTCGGTCACATGTGTCTTCGCATCAAGCGCCGTGCCCGGTTCATTAAATGCGATGTGACCATTTTCCCCGATACCAAGAAGTTGTAAGTCGACACCAAGCTTCCGAACGAGTCCTTCGTAGCGAGCCGCCTCCGCTTCAGGGTCTGGCGCATCGCCTTGAGGGAGATGGCTTTGTTTGAACGGCACTTCGTCAAACAAGCGATCTTTCATAAAGCGGTTGTAGCTTTGTGGATGCTCTGGTGACAGACCGATGTATTCATCTAAATTGACGCTCGTCACATGGCTACAATCGAGCGCGTCTTGTTTAAACATTTGATACATCCCGACCGGCGTGCTGCCTGTCGCGAGACCGAGTACGAAGTCATGCTTCCCTGAAATCCTTTCTTTAATGAG
This sequence comes from Exiguobacterium sp. B2(2022), assembly GCF_028823655.1. Taxonomy (NCBI): domain Bacteria; kingdom Bacillati; phylum Bacillota; class Bacilli; order Caryophanales; genus Exiguobacterium; species Exiguobacterium sp. B2(2022). The sequence goes on from NZ_JAPEHX010000017.1 coordinate 4,919, forward strand.
CGAATAGGCGATACGTTCCGCGTCATTCGCTGTCTTTGCGACTAATACGTTCATCGTTGTTCCTCCCGTTCATATGCAATGCTTCCTTTGACGATTGTCATTTGAACATGTGCACTGTCATCCCAAACGACAAGGTCCGCATCAAACCCCGATTTGATGTCTCCCTTTGTCGTCAATCCGAATTCTTTTGCCGCATTCGTCGAAGTCATCTTGACCGCTTCTTCCAGCGTACATCCCGTATACGCTTGAATATTTCGGAACGCCGCATCCATCGTCAAGACACTCCCAGCGAGATTTCCTGCTTCAAGACGGGCAGCGCCTCCTTCTACTCTGACGGGTTGACCCCCAAGTTCATACTGTCCGTCAGGCAAACCTTTCGCCCGCATCGCATCCGTGATGACGACGAGTTCATCCGCTCCTTTTAAGCGGTAAGCAAAATCGACCATCTCCGGACGACTGTGAATCCCATCTGGAATGATTTCGGCCATGACCCCTTTCTCTAAGAGACAATATCCGACCGTTCCAGGTTCCCGATGATGCAAGCCACGCATCTGGTTATATAGGTGTGTTCCATGTTTGACGCCCGCCTGCTTATTCTCTTCAAACGTCGCACTCGTGTGTCCCGCTGAACCAATCGCACCCGATTCACGAAGGGCTGCTTCAAATGCTCGGGCTCCCGGTCGTTCCGGTGCATACGTGACGAGTCGGATATGACCACCGGCAAGCTGTTGCCATTTTCGAAATTGTTCCGCATCCGGGTCAATGATATGTTCTGCTGGTTGTGCACCCGCCATCTCCACATTGACGAATGGCCCCTCTAAATGAATCCCAACGATGGTCGTATCGTCTGACTCAATGACGTTCCGAACTGCTGTCAACGCCCGTTCAATCGCTTCTTTCGACTGGGTGATCGTGGTCGCAAAGAATGACGTGACACCCTCTTGAAGCATGTCTTCACTTAATTGACGAAGCCGTGACTCGTCCGCGTCCATCGTATCGACTTCATATCCCCCGTGTATATGAACATCGATGAGGCCAGGCGTGACGAGCGCACCCGATACATCGATGACGCTCTCGTCTCGTTGCTTAAATTGTTCCATCGATCCGATTTCTTCAATCGATTGACCATTCCACTTGATATATCCTCGCTCCCACGTTTGTTCCGCTGACACGATATGAGCATTGATCAATGTCCCCATCGCTTCACCACTCCTTTTTGTTTTCCTCCATGTTATCATATCCGATAAAAGTATAGTTGTATAGACCAATTTATTGATAAATAAAAGATTGTTCACAATTGTGAACAACCTTTGTATCATGACGTCGACTGAAGCGTACCGAAGCGACGGACAATCCACACCAATCGGAGGAATAATAAGACCGCTCCGGCAGCCAATCCGGCAATCAATCCAATCCAGTAGCCATCCGGTCCAAATCCAGCATGCTCCGCCAACACATAACCGAGTGGTAAGCCGATGACCCAATAGGCGACGAGAGAGAGGACCAACGTAATGTTGACGTCTTTGAACCCTCGTAAAATTCCTTGAATCGGTGCAGCGACAGCATCTGACAACTGGAAGAACACGGCGAAAATCATGAAGTGTGCCGCAAGGTCCACGACTGTCGGGTCATTCGTATAAATGGCTGCGACCCGTTCATTTTGCCAAAACAAGAAAGCACCCGAGAAGATGGAGACACCTAGACAAAGCGAAATCCCAATCTTCGCATATCGAACGGCGTCCTGTAGTCGTTTCGCACCAAGTTCATACCCGACGACAATCGTCAACGCGCTCGATGCCGACAACGGGAGCATGTACACAAACGACGCAAAGTTAATGGCCGCTTGGTGTGCCGCGACGATTTGGTCACCGTATGAGCTAAGCAGTAGTGTGACTGCCGCAAAGATGCTGACCTCGGCGAAGATCGCTAGCCCGATTGGTGTCCCGAGTTGTAACAACTCTTTTTGTCTGAGCCAGACGATTCGCTCCGTTGTCCGTAAAAACTGGTATTCGCGGAAAGGTTTCCCGTTTCGGACGAAAAAGAATGCCATGAAAAAGAGCAACCAATAGGTGATGCTCGAGGCGATTCCTGCTCCGACGCCACCGTACGCCGGAATCCCGAGTTTTCCAAAGATGAAGATGTAATTTAATCCGACATTAATGGGTAACCCTAATAGTATGAGGATCATCGAGACCCTCGTCTTGCCAAGCGCATCCATAAGCGTCCGAAGCACGTTGAACAAGAACATCGGCAAGACACCAAAACCAAGCGCAAGTAAGTATTGGGTCGCGATTCGCTTCCCTTCCGTACTAAGACCCATCCCTTCGATCGCGAGTGGCACGAGGAAAGACCCTAATGTCAGCGTGATCACACTGAGCATGATGGCTAAGTAGATGCCTTGAAATAGCGTACGTTGAATTTGTTGACGGTCCCGCGCGCCGAGCGCTTGCGACACGATCGGGGCAACTGCCAACAATATTCCGCTAAGCCCGGTGTAAACGGGCATCCAAAGACTCGAAGCAACTGCCAACAATATTCCGCTAAGCCCGGTGTAAACGGGCATCCAAAGACTCGAACCGACTCCGACACCAGCCAAGTCGACGGCGCCTGCGCGTCCGGACATGACAGTATCAAAAAAGCTAATCAAATAAAAAGACACTTGCGTGACTAGGATTGGAAAGAAAATCGTAAAGAACAGTTTGATTTTTTCGTTTAATGAATGTGTTTGGTACATGGACAACCCTCATCTCTTTTTCAGAAAGGAAACAATATCATGAATCAACGGCATGCAGAAAAACTTAAATTTGAGCTGTTAGAAACGTGGAACACGTTTAACCATTACGTGACCGAGGCCCTCTCGTTCAACAATTCCGAGGACATTCATCGCGCCCGCGTTCATTTACGAAAGCTGATCACGTTCATGCAGATCTTTGAGACGAAACCCGCGACGTTCCGGCAACTCAAACAATTGATGGAGGCACTCGGTCATGTGCGTGACCTCGATGTCCTCATCGAACAGTTTGATGTAAAAACAGAGCTCGACGAAGTATTTCTACAAACCATGGAAAAACAACGGGCCATCGAACGGACCATTCTCTCGACACGAGTCAGTGAAAAGATGACTCCCTCACTCGACCAACAAATCCGTCGTTTCATCGGCGGACCGTTATTTCGTGCGTTTAAAAAAACGAACGCCTCTCCGATGTTAGAAAAGGCGAAAAGCGAACGCAAACAACGAATTCGCATCTATCATGAACAATCGAGTGGAAAAGAACAAATCGAAGCGCTCCATAAGGTTCGCTTAGCCGTGAAACGTGAACGATACTTGCATGAATATTTGTTAAATTACGAGTCGGACGCGTCAATCGACACCGTCCGTACGTTAAAAAAGATGCAAACCGAACTCGGTGAGATGAATGACCATGATCAACTGTTGAAGCGTTGGCTGGCCTTCACCCCTCCTACCGACCTGCAATCCCCGTACGACAAAAAAATTGAAGTCTTACAGCAGGAACTTGATGAATCCGTGGAGCACCTATCAATTTAACGCGATGTATACCGTTCAATCAATAGTTCGAGCAACTTCATCCCCGCGATCGAATTCCCTTTTGAATCAAGCGCCGGACCGAAGATGCCAAACCCAACGTTATTCAAATCCAGTTCGTGGTTCCCGACTGCTAAAATCGCACCCGACACCCCACTCTTTCCGGGAAGACCGACACGGACGGCGAACTCGCCTGATGCATCGTACATGCCACATGTCGTCATGATGGCTTTGACGATCCGGACGACTCGACGTGGAATCAATTCTTCACCTGTCTCCGGGTCTTCCCCGTTCCCTGCGAAGACACGTCCGATTCGCGCCAAGTCAAAACAATCGATTTCAATGGCACACTGTTTCGTATATACGTCGATAATCTCATCGACGTCTCCTTCTACAATTCCATGATGGCGCATGAAATAGAGGAGTGCGCGATTCAAGTCGGTCGTCTCGTATTCAGAGCGAGCGACTTTTTCATCGTACGTAATCTCCTCTACGGGTCGATTCAACAAGGTCGCTAAAAATTGGCGGAACTGATAAATCTTTAAGTCCGCCGTCTCCCCTAAAATCATACTCGTCACCGCTAACGCCCCTGCATTGATCATCGGATTCAGTGGTTTTGACGGGACCGTTTCCTCGAGTTTCGCAATCGAGTTGAACGCATCACCCGTCGGTTCCATCCCCACTTTTGAAAACACATAGTCTTCCCCAAATTCCATCAGCACATAACAAAGCGTCAGCGCCTTCGATACACTTTGAATCGTAAACTTGTGATGAACGTCCCCAGCGTGAATATACGTACCGTCCGGCAAACAAATCGCCACCCCGAGTAAATCGTTTTTCACATGCGCCAGTTCTGGGATGTAGTCCGCCACTTTCCCCTGAGCCGTATACGGACGACACTCATCAATCAAGTGGTTCAATTGTTGTTCGAGTACATTCATTCGATCACCTCATGTTCCATCAAATTTCAACCGGGTCATCTTATCATATTACCCGTCTGGCGGTCCATCTTCTTTATACCACTCTTCGTCCGCCCAAATCATCGGTGGACTTTCTTCGTCCCCGACCAACTTTTCCCCATGCCGATTCATCGTCACAATAAAACCAACCACACCTGACACGATGACCGTCGCGACAATGATGAAAACCATCATTTCATCGTCCCCTTTCGAATTCGTGACAAATTTGTCTAGAACTCCGTGACACTTATCCTATGTCTGCGTCTATATTCTCGGTACCGTTAATACGACAAGAACTTTATAGAAATGGGTGAATCGATTGAATCAGATCGCAATTATCGGAGGTGGCATCGCCGGGCTGGCCGCAGCACATTATGCTAAAGAAGCCGGTGCACACGTCACACTGTTCGAGGCACAAGACCGTCTCGGTGGAAAAATCAAAACCATCTATCGAGATGGATTTACGTTAGAGACCGGCCCCGACGGTTATATGGCGCGTAAGCCGACCTTGACGTCTCTCATTACCGACCTCGGCCTTGAGGACCAACTCGTTCGCTCTAAAACCGGGACCTCTTATATTTACGTACGTCAACAACTGAGACAAATGCCAGCCGGATCGGTCATGGGTATTCCGACCAAGTTTTGGCCGATGGTAAAAACGGATCTCTTTACGTGGAGAGGGAAATTTCGTGCCGGACTCGACCTTGTCATTCCGCGTGTGTATGAAGGAGAGGACATCTCGCTCGACCGCTTCTTTCGGACGAGACTCGGATCAGAAGTCGTCGACACGATGATCGAGCCTCTTCTGTCCGGGATTTATAACGGAACGCTCGACGATATGAGCATCGAGTCTACTTTCCCTCAGTTTATCACGATTGAACAAAAAACTCGCAGTCTGATTCTCGGTATGAAAGCACTCACGCCCCCTTCTCAGGCTGGGGTGAAGCCGTCAGAGACCGGAAAGTTTTTATCCATCAATCAAGGACTCGGTGCACTCGTCGAAGCGCTCCGTCCTTCCATTGACCGGCTCGTCCTGAAGACAATCGTCAAGTCCGTAAGACCGCATGAAATCACATTGGCGGATGGAACGGTCGAGCAGTTTGACGGGATCATTCTTGCGACTTCCCCAAACATGCTCGGGCCGCTGCTCGGTTTTCCGGAAGCCGAGCGTTTGTCGACTCGTAAGCGAACGTCCTCCATGACCGTTCTTGCCGCATTCGACGAATCAGAGGTCGAGGCGCTAGACGGGACAGGTTACGTCATCGCCAAGTCGGAAGGCAACGCCTTGACCGCTTGCAGTTGGATGCATAAGAAGTGGCCACATATGGCACCTGAAGGGAAAGCGTTGATTCGGATGTACATCGGTTCTGATTATGTCTCATCCTTGTTGCACGAAGAGGATGATACGATCGCGACATTCGCTTTGCATGAGCTCCGCCGTATTCAACAAGTCGGGACACCACTCTTCACGAAAGTCGAACGCCATGTTCAGACGATGCCCCAATATGAGGTCGGACATAAACAAGATGTCCGCGCCTTTGAAGAAGTACTCGCGAAGTGGAACGGAGTCGAGGCGTGTGGCGCCATTCTCCATGGGGTTGGTTTACCAGACTGTGTTGATTCTGCAAAACAAGCGGTCGACAACCTGAAATTGAAGCAGTTGGTGACAGTATGAAACACATCGATTATAACGAGAACCCGTTTATCGTCATTTGGGAAGTGACACGTGCTTGCGCCCTCTCCTGTGTCCATTGCCGGGCTGAGGCTCAGTTTCACCGATACGAAAATGAACTCGATACAGAAGAAGGGAAGGCACTCATTCGTGATATTCACGCGATGAACAATCCAATTCTCGTCTTCACAGGTGGGGACCCCCTCATGCGCGAAGATTTGTTTGAATTGACCGCGTACGCCTCATCTCTCGGGATGCGTGTCTCAATGACACCCTCTGCCACACCCCGCGTTACCCGTGACGCTGTGAAACGGGCAAAAGCTGCCGGGTTGTCACGTTGGGCGTTTTCCATCGACGGTCCGGATGCACAGACACACGATTACTTTAGAGGAACACGCGGCAGTTTCGACCGTACCATCCGAGGAATCTCCTACTTCCGAGAAGAAGGCATGTCGTTCCAAATCAACACGACGGTGACCGAATATAACGTCGATTGCTTACCTGAGATGGCAAAACTCGTGGAGTCCCTCGGCGTATCAGTCTGGACGCTCTTTTTCCTTGTGCCGACCGGGCGAGGATCCCTATTACAACCCATCTCTCCCGAACGACATGAAGAGGTGCTGAAGTGGGCGTTCTCGTTACAAGAGACGGCGCCGTTCATCATCTCGACGACGGAAGCCCAGTTTTATCGACGGTTGGCACGACAAGAAAATCAGCGGCGAAAAGCAGAAGGACTTCCTCCCATCGGACATCCCCATGATGATTTGGCGAAGGCCCCTCGCGGAACGAATGACGGGAACGGATTTGTCTTTATCTCGCACACAGGTGACGTCCAACCTTCTGGATTTTTACCGATTCTTTGCGGGAATGTCAGAACGACACCACTCGCCGATATTTATCGTCATCATCCGATCTTCAAAGCGTTGCGTGATCCGGATAGTCATCACGGAAAGTGCGGATATTGCGAATATCGTTATCTATGTGGTGGTTCGCGGGCCAGAGCCTATGCGGTTACTGGTGATTATAAGGAGGCAGAACCGTACTGCATCTATCAGCCAGAACGTCCTCTCGTTTCACAATAAAGATTCCCATTTATTTCCTCACAGTGTAAGATGAGACTATATGAATCTGATGGTGAGAAGGGAGTCATGTAGGTGCAGTCATTACCAATCGATGGATTGTTTTATATTGGGCTAGGTGCGATTTTTGTCGTTACGACTTTATTGGGATTTGGAATTAAGCGATGGACGAAACAAGGCTTGTTGGGGTTTTATACGCTACTTGCAACGAGTCTTGGCTTATTCTTTTGGTTACTGCTCTGGTTTCAGGAAGCGACCCGCGCCACATTTATGGGAACAATCCCGTGGGTACTCAACTTATTTTTCGGAACGGTGCTCTATCTCATTTTTATAGGTGTCAGTTTTCTGCTTTTGCGACGAAAACATCAACGTACATAAAAGAGGAATCCGATTTTGGATTCCTCTTTCCTTATGCATTGACCGTCGATGGACGTAACGTCAATTCCCCGTTCTCGACATCGATGACGACCGTTTGACCATCTTCGACATCTCCGGCTAAGATGCTTCGGGCAAGTTTCGTCTCAATCGTCCGTTGTACGTAACGGTTGATTGGACGGGCACCAAATTGAGGTTCGTACGCCTCATCGGCGACGAACGTTTTCGCTGCGTCTGTGATCTCGATCTGAATCGAGCGCGTCGTGAGTCGTTCGCTCATTCGTCCGACCGCTTTCTCGACGATTTGACCGATTTGATCTTTCGTGAGCGGATGGAACAGAATCGTTTCATCGACCCGGTTCAAGAACTCAGGACGGAAATGGCGGCGGAGCTTCTCGAGTACTTGACGCTCCTCATCTTCATCAATCACACCATCTCTCGCTGCTTCGAGCAAAATGTCTGCCCCGATGTTCGACGTCATGATGACGATTGTATTTTTAAAATCGACGATGCGCCCGTGCGAATCGGTCAATCGACCGTCATCGAGCAATTGCAACAAGATGTTGAAGACGTCCGGATGTGCCTTCTCTACCTCATCGAGTAAGAGAACCGAGTACGGGTTACGGCGAACCGCTTCCGTCAACTGGCCGCCTTCCTCATATCCGATATAGCCAGGAGGTGCACCGACAAGTCGTGATACGGCATGTTTCTCCATATATTCACTCATATCGAGTCGAACGATATGGTCTTCCGAATCAAACATCGCTTCTGCGAGTGCCTTCCCGAGTTCCGTTTTCCCGACCCCAGTCGGCCCAAGGAAGAGGAAGGAACCGATTGGACGGTTCGGATCTTTGATTCCGGCGCGAGCACGAATGACCGCATCACTGACTAAACGAATCGCGTCATCTTGACCGAAGACACGCTTGTGTAAAACCGCTTCTAAGTTGAGCAGTTTATCTCGCTCTCCTTCTGTCAGTTTCGTCACCGGGATGCCGGTCCATTTTGAGACGACCTCAGCGATTTCTTCTTCTGTCACTTCTTCCCGCACGAGTTCGCGTGTCACCGAACTCGCCAACTGTTCCGCTTCTTCTAGCTCTCGCTCGAGCTCTGGGATTCGTCCATATTTCAGTTCCGAAGCCCGGTTCAAGTCATAGCGACTTTCTGCTTCTTGTAACTCGAGGCGTACCTTTTCAAGGTCTCCACGGATTTGCTGCACGCGGTGCGTCGACTCTTTCTCATTCTCCCAGCGGAGACGTAACGAGTCAGACTGTTCACGGAGCGATGCCAATTCTTGTTGGAGTGCTTCGAGACGTTTCATGGAAGCTGCATCGCTCTCTTTCTTAAGCGCCGCCTCTTCGATTTCAAGTTGCATGACCCGACGAACCAACTCATCGAGTTCAGCCGGCATCGATTCCATCTCTGTCCGAATCATCGCACACGACTCGTCGACAAGATCAATCGCCTTGTCCGGCATGAAGCGGTCCGTGATATAACGATTTGACAAGACAGCCGCTGCGACAAGGGCGTTATCGTGGATGCGTACCCCGTGGTGAATCTCGAAGCGTTCTTTTAAGCCACGCAAGATTGAGACCGTATCCTCAACGTCCGGTTCAGCGACGAGCACTTGTTGGAAACGCCGCTCAAGAGCAGGGTCTTTTTCGATATATTGGCGATACTCATCTAGCGTTGTCGCACCGATACAGTGCAGCTCACCTCGGGCGAGCATCGGTTTTAACATGTTCCCGGCATCCATCGAACCTTCCGACTTTCCTGCCCCGACAATCGTATGCAATTCATCGATGAAGAGGATGATTGTACCTTCCGCCTCTTTCACTTCAGATAAGACAGCTTGAAGACGTTCCTCAAACTCACCACGATATTTCGCACCAGCGACAAGCGAGCTCATATCGAGACTGAAAATCGTTTTGTCTTTCAAGCTCTCTGGTACGTCACCGCGGACGATTCGCTGAGCGAGTCCCTCGACGATTGCCGTCTTCCCGACACCTGGTTCCCCGATGAGGACCGGGTTGTTTTTCGTTTTCCGACTCAAAATCCGGATGACGCGACGAATCTCGCTATCGCGTCCGATGACCGGATCGATTTTCCCAGTCTTCACTTCTTGAATGAGGTCTCGTCCGTATTTCGTCAAGACGTCATACGTCGCTTCAGGCGACTTCGACGTGATCCGACGATTACCTCGTACGGCGACGAGCGCCTCACGGAGTCGGTCTTCTGTGACCCCTTTTCGCTCGAGCATCGCCTGTGCCTGACTACTGTTCAACAAGATGCCGAGTAAAATATGTTCGACCGATACGTATTCATCGTTCATCCCTGTCGCTTCCCGCTCCGCAGTCGTTAGTACGTTCAGCAAAGAAGCCGAAATCATCGGTGTCGTCGGATTTTGAAGTTTTGGTGCATTTCTTAAAGAAAGCGCGACTTCGCCTTCAATCTCAGACACGTTGATTTCCATTTTTTGAAACAGCAACGGTGCGATCCCGTCCGTCTGTGAAATCATGGACGCCAAGACGTGCCACTCATTGATTTCACTATGATGATATTGTTTCGCTAACGCCTGTGAACTGACAATGCATTCATGTGCTTTATCTGTAAAACGATTAAAGTCCATCACGATTCCTCCTTATCCATTAACGTTCGATTTGCTCATAAACAGAACGGTACGTCTCATCAAGAGGCAGGTCGACCTCGAGTTGGACGAATAAGTCCGACCGCACCTTCGAGCCGGTCATAACACCGCGACCCGGAATCCGCATCCGTTGTCCCGGACGGCTTCCTGGTTTCACTTTCAACTTCACGCGTCCTCCGTCGAGCGTGGCAATGATGACACTCGCTCCGTCTAAAAAGTCGAGCGGACGCAATCGTTTCACTGTCACGATATGCTCTCCTTCACGACGATACGTATCGTCATCCGCAAAATGAAGCTCGACGTATACATCTCCTCGGTTCCCCGATTGTCCGACACGACTTCCTTTTCCTTTTAACCGCAATTTTTGACCTTCATAGGCACCTTGTGGAATCTTGACGTTCACCGTGCCAGTCTGAAGGCGAAGGCTCACTTTTGATTCTTTCGTCAATTGACTGAGCGGGATGTTGACACGAACAGTCTCATCCAAATCTTCCTCGACTGCTTGGTCAAAGAAGCTTCCGAACATATCTTCAAATCCGAAAGTCCGCGAGGTCGTACGTGATCCGCCTCCGAATTGTCGGAATAGATCTTCGAATTGTGACGAGCCTTCCCCGTAAGTCTCTCCACCGCCACCGAATCCTTGTCCGAACGACGGTCCATCCGGGCTACCGTATCGATCATAATTCGCCTTTTTCTCTGGGTCGCTCAATACGTCAAATGCTTCCTGGACCGACTTGAATCGTTCTTGTGCGCCAGGGTCTTTATTGACGTCCGGATGGTACTGTTTCGCCAATTTACGGTATGCACGTTTAATCTCTTGTTCGGTTGCTCCTTTTGAGACACCGAGCTCGTCGTAATAGTTTTTAGCCATATGGATTCACCTCACCTATCCCTTTCCCGTTTCTGTTAACTCTATTCTACTCAATTGGTCAAATAAGGTCAAAGATAATCCTTTCACTTTTCATACGAAAAAAAGAAGAGATTCGTTTCAAAAAACGAACCTCTTCTCGATTAGAAGTATACTTTCGGGCTATCCATGCCGTCCTCAAACACAATCGTCACTTCAGGGTCTCCACCAAGCGACGTCACGTTGATGCGAACCGGCACGTTCCGGCTATATTCCCAGCGGTTTTCGAGCAAGCCGACCACGTGTTGTGTAAATCCGACGAGCTCAGCGCGACTATAGAATTGGATGGGGATATCGATTTCAAGTCGTGACAAGTCACCGTTTTGATAAAAGCCTTTTCCAATCATCCCGCTATAGTCTGGGAAGAGGTCGGCAATCCGGTCACTGAACAGCGTAAATTTCTGAGCGTCCTCACGGACATCATTCGTTGCTGTCGCAGATGGGAAGTAGTAGTACTTCTCATCGATGGCTTTCCAGTCACCGGTTGCGACCTGATCATCCGTTCCGACAAAGGCTGATTTGATATAGTTCCCCGGAGTCGGTGAACCTTGGGTCGACTTCATATAGAGTGCGACGTTTATATCCAAATCTTTAAAATCTTCTCGCTTCCGTAACTGGGCGACAAGTTCGTTCGCCATTCGTTCACCTTCTGCGATTACTTTCTTCTGGTCGAGTTTCACCGTGTAGGTCGGTCCGTAGTTCGGTGCCTGGAAGACATACTCACGATTTAAAATGAGCGCGAACGACACACCGCCAAGCTGATATCCGCTATCCGCTTTCGTCATATAGTTCTGTTCTACGATTGATGCCAAATAAAGAGGTGACTTCTTGTTCGCATCGACAAACTTGTCGTCCTCAACTTCCGCCTTCCCGTCCGCATACGCCGGGTTTAATGGCGTTAATCCTTCGTCACTACCACCTTTACGTCCAAGTAAAGTAGAGACATCTTCCGCATTCAGAAGCTGTCCTTCCTGATAGGCGAATTTGTCTGGGTCAAACGCGTCTGTCGAGTGGCGCATGAGACCGAGTTCGACCTCTTCAAGTTCTAATGACGAGCTCACTTGGCGCTGGGCAAGTCCTCGCGCTGCTGCCGCTTTGAACGGAATGACCATTTGATAATAAGAGTCACGTGCTTCGATCGTTTGTGTGACACCTTCTGCTGCTGTTTCTTCGCCGGTTGGTGTCGCTTCTTCTTCACCCATCGGGATTTTCATTGAACATCCACTTAACAAAAGCGCAGAGGCCATTGTCGGGATGACGAGTTGTTTCCATTTCATCTATGTCTAGCTCCTTTGAACATCGTTTCCTATTTCACTTTGTTCATTATAACAAAATCGTTCCACGAAAAAAGTATCGAAGCGGAATCAGAAGAAATCCCTCCTATCAGACAAGGAGGGATACACAATCGTTATTTGGTAGATGGGTGCTTCCGACGAATCATCAAGAGGAGTCCAGATGCAAACAAGAGGAGTCCAAGCATCGCATGCCACGTTTCGTTCGTCTCTCCTGTCATCGGGAGCACATCTTGCGAATACGTGTCGACTTCATCTTCGAGTTGCACCGGGGGAGCCTCTCGCTCTTTCACGACAACCTTCACAACTGGTGTCTCGATTTTCGCTTCTTTCTCAGGAACGTGTTTCGGTTCGTCCTCTTTGATCGGAACAGGTTGTTTTACTGCAACCGGCACATCGACAGAGCGAGTGACGGTCACCCCTTCGGTCACATAGAGCTTAAATGTTGCCTGTTGAACCAATTCCGCTCCAGCTCGGACGTCATAGGACGGGAGAAGCGGGAGTTCAAATGAAAACGTGACGACTTCTTCCGGTCCAAATCCGTTGAGGAATTGAGGAATCGATTGAACCTGCTTCATGAATCGTTCATTTGCCATCTGTTGTTCCTCATATGTCAAGGCGCCGCTCGGCCATGTGAGTGTCACATCAGACAAGAACAAGGTGACGTTAGAGGTATTCGTCACTGTATAGGTGTATCGGACAGGTTCCCCAGGCTGAATGGTCGTCAACTCGCTCGTTCCTGACACTGTAAAAGCAGGTTGTTGCAAGAGCACGATTTGTTGACTTTCTGCTGTGACGACACGGTCATATTCGTCCACTCCCGTCACACGAAACAGACTGCCGATCTCAGGGTGTGTGTGGATTGAATAATCAGACGGAACGGACAAGATTGCTGTCACTTCCACCCGCTCCCCCGGCAAGAGACCGTCTTCTCCTATTAATTTATGCAAACGATCAAATACGTGTTGATTGAACGATTCGATTGATTGATGATCGATGTCTCCGCTCACATACTCATGAGAAAGTTCTGTCACCGTCATCGGCGTGTCTCCTGTATTCTCTACAATGAACGTATACGATATTTCTCCTCCGACAACGGCCTTGTCGACCCCGGCGATGTTCTGTGCTTCTAAAGCGAGCACCGGCAACATCGGTTCAGTCATCGGTTCTTCCACGACCGGCTCTGGTTCTGTTTCCACTGGGGGTGTTACCTCTTCTGGTTCATCTGGTTCAGTCACAACAGGTGGTTCCTCCACTTCGACGGGATACGCTTCCGTGATGGTATTCGGGATAAACGTGTACGGAACACCTTCAGCATTATAAAGAGTGACCAAGTCAATTAATGAGTCATCGACCGTTTCTGCATCAATCATAAAGCGCCAAATGTCAGCAGATTCACGTACCCCATAATATGTGATGTCTTCGTAAACGAGACTTGCTTCATATAATGTTTCGACTTCTTCGTCCGTTAGGTTCAGTTGAATATATCGGAACGTGGTCGTATCTGCATGTGCGAGATTGGTGGGCATCAGTGTGGATAGAAGCATGAGGATGGTGAATAGCGCAAGGAAGCGTTGGATGTTATGTGTCATGATGTCAATCCCTCCTCTAAGGTGAGCAATAAGCGTACGCATCGATGTTGGCCCGATGACGAATTTCACCACGTAGAGGAATGAGAGGGATGTGTGTGTGAAAGTCATGGTGTCAAAGGGTTCTCCCGCAAAAATATATTAGCATTTTGATTTAGTTACTCTATACCCTCCGAACGCTTGTGCGAACCTGTTCAATCTCATAAAATTTTACAAAACGAACGTGAAAAAAAGACGTTCGCCGAAGCGGAACGTCTTATGCGTGTTCATTTAAAAAATCGAGAAGTTTCGCCTCATCCCAAACTTCGATGCCTAACGATTCGGCTTTCGTCAGTTTTGAACCAGCCTTTTCACCAGCCACGAGTAAGTCTGTATTTTTACTCACACTCCCCGTCACACTTGCACCGAGAAGTTCAAGCTGCTTCCCGGCCTCACCGCGGGTCATCTCATGTAATTTCCCAGTCAATACGACCGTTTTACCAGAGAGCGGTGCCCCTTCCGTTGTTGGTCGTTTCGTTCCTTTGAAGGAAAGATTCACACCCGATTCCGAAAGTTCTTTGACGAGTTCACGTGCTTCCGGTTTTTCGAAGTAAAGGACGATCGACTCGGCCATCTTCGTTCCGATGCCATCGATTGACGTCAACTCTTCCACCGTCGCCTCGATGATGGCTTCCATCGTCTCAAAGCGCTCCGCAATCAAAGAGGCGGCCTTTTGCCCGACAAGACGAATCCCTAGGGCGAAGAGCACGCGTTCGAGCGAATTTTGCTTCGACTGTTCAATCGCCGAAAGCAAGTTCGTCACCGACGTCTCGCCCATACGCTCGAGTCCGAGTAAATCGTCTCGGTTCAGGCGATACAAGTCGGCCACGTTATGGACGAGTCCCGCTTCATGGAGTTGCGTGATCACCTTCTCACCGAGTCCGTCGATGTTCATCGCTTGACGTGAGACGAAATGAATCAGACCTTCGAGCAGTTGGGCCGGACACTCCGGGTTGACACAGCGATGATCAGCCTCACCTTCTAGTCGAATCAATTCAGAACCGCACGCCGGACAATGGGTCGGGAACTCGATTGCCCGTTCTTCCCCGCTACGTTCACTCGCGAGCGCCGAGACGACGGCTGGGATGACATCCCCTGCTTTTTTGATCACGACGCGGTCACCGATATGAAGGTCTTTTTCTTTTATAAAATCTTCATTGTGAAGCGTCGCATACGTCACGGTAGACCCCGCAACAGAAACTGGGGCAAATCGCGCCCGCGGTGTGACTTTTCCGGTGCGACCGACACTGAAGTCGACGTCCTCGATTGTCGTCACGACTTCTTCTGCCGGGAACTTATACGCGACGGCCCAGCGCGGACTTTTCGCTGTAAAGCCGAGTTGTTCTTGTTCTTCGTACCCTGCCACTTTGATGACGATCCCATCGATTTCATACGGGAGTTCGCTGCGCTTCGTCACGGATGTCTCGATGTAGTCCCATAGTTCATCCGCCGTCTTGCACGTCGTATAGTCTCCACTTACAGCGACGCCGAGTCGCTTCAAATAATCGAGTGACTCATCGTGTGAGGCGACGAGATCGTCTTGCGACACCAAACCGTAGGCGAAAAATGCCAAGTTTCTCGATGCGGCAATTTTGGAGTCGAGTTGTCGAAGTGACCCGGCCGCCGCGTTTCTCGGGTTGGCGAACAATGGTTCACCGACTCGCTCCCGTTCGTCATTCAATTGTTCGAATGAACGCTTCGGCATATATGCCTCGCCCCGTACTTCAAACGTCACGTCCTCCTGTAGACGAAGGGGGATGGCACGAATCGTTTTCAAGTTTTGGGTGATGTCTTCACCGGTCGTACCGTCTCCACGTGTCGCGCCACGTACGAGACGACCGTCCTCATATTTCAAAGAGACGGCAAGCCCATCAAATTTCAATTCAGCTACGAAAGTTGGTGTGTAGCCAAGGTCTTTCTCGATACGCTCCACCCACTCCACGAGTTCCTCTTTCGAGAAGACGTTGCCGAGTGAAAGCATCGGTGTGTCATGCGTTACTTTGACGAACGCGTCGAGCGGAGCGCCTCCGACGCGTTGCGTCGGAGAGTCCGGAGTCCGAAGTTCAGGATAGTCTGTTTCGATTTGAATCAACTCGTTCATCAATCGGTCGTACTCTGAGTCTGGTACACTCGGACGGTCAAGTACATAATATTCATATCCATATTGATTTAACGATTTGCGTAGTTCTTCTACACGCTCTGCCATCTCCATGTCTTCACCTCACGCTTTTTCGATTGGGGCAAACTTGGCCAATAGACGCTTGATCCCGACTTCTGGGAATGCGATATCCACTTCGAGTTGGTCGCCTTCTCCACGCGTTTGCACGACCGTGCCTTGTCCCCATTTTTTATGATTCGCTTTGTCGCCGACGTTCCAGCCGACTGTTTCGGCACCAGATGATTGCGCAAGTTTCGGTTTCGGTTTTGAACTGAAGCCGTTCACCGGCAACTTCCCTGGTGACTCGACAGGGTTCCATGGCATCGGCTTTCTCGCCTTACCGGACCGCTCCAACAATGTTTCCGGTAATTCATGCAAGAACCTTGATTCCGGGTTGTTTTGGAAACGACCGTACAACATCCGTGACTGGGCACGCGTCAAATACAGACGCTTCTCGGCACGTGTGATCCCGACGTATGCGAGACGACGTTCTTCTTCCATCTCTTCCTCATCGTTCAATGCACGACTATGCGGGAAGAGACCTTCTTCCATTCCGATCAAGAAGACGACCGGGAACTCGAGCCCTTTGGCCGAGTGCAACGTCATCAATGTGACTTGATGCGACTCGTCGACTTCATCAAGCGAATCGAGATCAGATACGAGCGTCAAATCAGTGAGGAAAGCGACGAGCGTCTGTTCATCACTTTCTTTCTCAAAGTTTTGGGCGACCGACAGGAATTCCTGCAAGTTCTCGAGTCGACTTTCTGCTTCGAGTGTCTTCTCGATTTTGAGCATCTCCTCATACCCTGTCTTCTTCAATACTTCTTCGACGAGTTCTGAAATCGAGAGATAGTCTGCCATTTGTCGCAAATCCATCATCATCTGACGGAAATCTGCAAGTTTCGTCGCCGTACGTGGAGCAATCCCCGACAGTTCGATGTCACGAATCGCATCCATGAGCGAGACGCCCTGCATATCCGCAAAGTCGCCTAATTTATCAATCGTCGCGGCACCGATGCCTCGCTTCGGCTCATTGACGACACGAACGAATGAGATGTCCTCGTCTGGGTTCGCGATCAAGCGCAAGTATGCCAAGACGTCCTTGATTTCTTTTCGCTCATAGAACTTTGTCCCGCCGACCATTTTATACGGGATGTTCGATTTAAGGAGCATTTCCTCGAGACCACGTGACTGGGCGTTCGTCCGGTAAAGGACCGCCATTTGACCGTAGTCCATCCCTTCCATTTTCAGTTCCTTCATCTGGTTCATGATGAAGAATGCCTCGTCACGGTCATCGGATGCGACGTGAAGCAACAGCTTCTCCCCTTCAGCATTTTCAGTCCATAAGTTTTTATCTTTACGGGAAGCGTTGTTTTTGATCACGCCGTTCGCTGCTTCCAAAATTCGCTTCGTCGAGCGATAGTTTTGTTCGAGTAAGATGACGTGGGCGCTCGGATAGTCTTTCTCGAACGTCAAGATATTGGCGATATCAGCACCACGCCAACGATAAATCGACTGATCCGAGTCCCCGACGACACATAAGTTTTCATGCGCCTGCGCAAGAAGTTTGACGAGCGTGTACTGGGCACGGTTCGTATCTTGATACTCATCGACGTGAATGTATTTGAATTTCTTTTGATAAAATGCCAACACATCCGGTGCTTCTTGGAATAAGTGGATTGTCTTCATGATCAAATCATCGAAGTCGAGCACGTTATTTTGTTTCAATTTTTTCTCGTATGCCGTGTAGACATCAGAGATGATTCGTTCATATGGATTGTTGCCGACAAGGGCTGCTGCGTCCTTTGCCGTCCGCAATTCGTTCTTATGGTTCGAGATCATCCCGAGAAGTGTACGCGGTTCATACTTTTTCGGGTCGAGATTCAACTCTTTCAACACTTGTTTGATGGCTGTCAATTGGTCCGAGGCATCTAAAATCGAAAAGCTCCGGTCGTATCGGATACGATCGATATCGCGTCGTAAAATACGGACACACATCGAGTGGAACGTGGAAATCCAAATGTCTTCGGCGACCCCACCGACGAGGCGCGCAATCCGGTCTTTCATCTCCCGTGCCGCCTTATTCGTGAATGTGATCGCTAAAATGTTCCACGGTGCCACTTGCTTCGCCGCCATCAAATAGGCAACGCGGTGCGTCAAAACACGCGTTTTACCAGACCCCGCACCCGCCATGATCAACAGAGGACCATCCGTATGTTTGACCGCTTCTGCTTGTTCCGGGTTCATACCTTTGACTAATTCTTCGCTAAGATTATACATAATCGTTTCCTTCCTTATTCCAAACGTTTGTTCTTATTTTATCGGAGTGCTTGCACAGTCGCAAGTGCCCCTGCTAAGTCTTCATAAATGATATTGCCGACGACAACCGTATCGGCGTACGCTCCCATCAACCGAGCCGACTCTGCCCCATCGATGCCCCCCCCATAAAAGAGGTGTGCGTCTGGTAGCGCCAATCGAATTTCTTTCACGACATCGACATTGCCGAGTCGTCCACTATATTCAATATAGAGGGAAGGGAGACGGAACAAATGATGCCCGACCTCGGCATACGCCACGGCTTGTTCTAACGATAAGTCGCATGTTGACTCCGTCACGTGCGCCACTTTTGCGTCTGGATTTAAGACGAGGTAGCCTTGTGCCGTGATATGACGGGAATCAAAGAAGTGTCCGTAACGCTCGAATGCGCGTGCATGATGTCCCACAATCCATTCCGGCGTTCCGGCGTTCAGCACGGTCGGTACAAAATAGTGATTGAATCCATCGATGACCTGGCTCGGTTGACTGATTTCAAGCGCGACCGGTAACCTGGCATCTCGGACTCTCGCGAAAAGCGCAAATGTATTTTCTGCATCAACACCGTCCGTCCCGCCTATGAGAAAGGCATCAGTGCCGGAGTGGATAAGCGCCTGGAGCGCATCCTCGTCGAGATGTTTATTCGGATCTAGTTTAAATACGTGCCGCCATGACTGAAATTTCAATTCTTCCCCTCCCATCGAATCCTTCTCTAGTGTATCGATTTTTTACGTGACGTGCATCTCTCCAATAAAAAAGACTTGCCGAAGCAAGTCACGAACGTGCCGTACGATTCCGTTCCCGTTCCGTCAACCATTTCGCAACAAGCAGTGCGAATAGCGCATATACTGGGACAAACCAGAGCGGATTCGCTAAAAAGAATCCGAGCACTGGAATATCAAGTAATGGCGAGTCTGGCGAACAGAGTGCTGTCCCATTGACGACCGCGATGAACGGCAAGACAGGAACGATAAAGACGTATCCAAAATTAATCCAAAAGGCTTTCATATGACAATCTCCTTATCCTAAGATGATTGATTCTTTCGGATAGTTATACATCCGCTTCGGTTGTCTCCGTTGCAAGATGAGAATGAAGGCAATGACCCCGATTCGACCGATGAACATGAGAATCGTCAGCACCCATTTTCCGACGTTACTGAACTCGGAAGAGAGACCGACAGATAGTCCAGTCGTCCCGAACGCGGAACAGGCCTCAAATAAGATTCGTGTCAATGAGGCATCTTCGAAGTAAGCCATGACCATGACTCCGGATAATAAGACGGCAAGCGACACCGTAATGATGACGAACGCTTTCCAAATATCCTCGAGGACAATCTCACGCCCGAAAATCTTGATCGATGAGTCTCCACGAATGAACGCGACGACACCAAGAACGGCCACGGCAAACGTCGTCGTCCGAATCCCCCCACCGACAGACGATGGAGAGGCCCCGATAAACATGAGGATTGATAAGAGTAACATGCTCGCTTCCGAGAACAAGTTGACATCGACTGTCGATAGTCCACCGTTACGTGTCGTCACAGACTGGAATAACGAGTCCGAAAGAGACAGCCAGAGCGGCAAATCTTTGAAGGCATTGTTGTATTCAAAGATGAATAAGCCGACTGTTCCGACAGCAATCAAAATAAAGAATGTCGAGACCGTCAACTTCGTGAACAAAGAGAATCGACTCGGGAACGTATGACGCTTCCGTGTGATGCGACTCACCAAGTAGGTCCGAATCTCCACAAGAACCGGGAATCCGATGGCACCACCGGTCATGAGCGCGATTTGCGTGAAGATGACAAATGGATCTTCTCGGAATGGCGCGAGCGAGCTTCCGGTAATATCAAAACCGGCGTTCGTCGTCGCACTGACCGACCCGAACAAGCCTTGTAAGAAGGCTTCTCCGGCGGTATCAAAATAATTTAAGTAATGGACACCGAGTAAGACGGCACCGACCGCCTCGATGGCGATAACGGTGATGACGATTTCCGTGATGTATTTAACAATCCCTGACATCGACGTCTGGTTTTGGTCACGTAAAATCAGTTGGCGTTCCCGAAAC
Source organism: Exiguobacterium sp. B2(2022) (assembly GCF_028823655.1). Lineage (NCBI taxonomy): Bacteria > Bacillati > Bacillota > Bacilli > Caryophanales > Exiguobacterium > Exiguobacterium sp. B2(2022). The sequence continues at coordinate 25,558 of NZ_JAPEHX010000017.1, forward strand.
CCAATCCGCTTTCCAAGCAAAATCCACATGATCACATGCAAACTGATCAACCCGACACCGCTCACCTGAACGATAAACAAGATGATAAACAAACCAAACGTTGAAAATGTATCAGTGACCACAATCGGTGTGAGGCCGGTGACACTGACACAGCTCACCGCAAAGAAGACGAGGTCCGTAAACGTAATCGTCACACCCGGTTTGTGGGCGATCGGTAAGGCGAGGAGCAACACGGATAAAACGGCTGCCGCACTATAGATCAACACGAGTGTTTGGACTGGTGTTAAATTTCGAAAGAACAATTGTAAGTTCCGCTTCATGAATTTTTGTTGCATCTCGCCCCTCCCCTCCATCAAAAACAAGATGACTCTTACGAGTCACCTTTTGTTTGTTGTAGACGTTCAAGAGCGAGATCATATCCGCCTGTCCCATAGTTCAAGCAACGTTTCACACGAGAAATCGTAGCCGTTGAGGCACCTGTTGCGTCCTCAATTTTATGATACGTATTGCCTTCACGTATTTGACGTGCCACTTCTAGTCGTTGTGCAAGTGCTTGAATTTCATTAACAGTCGCTAAATCTTCGAATAATTGATAACAGTCTTCGAGTGTATCGAGCTTCAAAATTGCCTCAAACAATTGATCAAGCTCTCGACCTCGTAATTTATCGAGTTGCATCCGCAAGCATCCTCTCTACTCATACTTCTTTATCATTCTAAAGCAGGGGCGGCTCGGACTCAACTATTCATCGCAAAATCGCAGGAAATAGTACTTGTTTTTTCATCACTTCATAAATTCCGAGTGGAGTCGCCCGAACGTACGGCAAGTGTGTGGATGCTAAAAACAGTAACGTGTAAATCGGATCTTCGAACTGATACCCTCGTGCCACAAGTTCGTTACGCAGTTGTTTCTCTTGACCGATGAGCGTCTCAAGCGGCTCTGTCGACGTCATGCCACAGAGCGGTAATGGGATTTCAGCAACGATTTCTCCTCTGTCGACAAGGACGATGCCTCCTCCGAGTTCATTCATCCGCTCGAACGCTAGTAACATATCCTGTTTACATTTTCCTAAAATCAAATAGTCCCCACTGATCGAATACGAACTGACGAGACCACCAAAATCTTTCGCAAATCCTTTCAGTACCGTGTTTAGTCGCCATTTCCCTTCCTTATCAAGCAACATCAAAAACGACTCGTCCTCATCGCGTGGCAATTCGTCCTGCCCTGTATCGTGCTTGATTTTAAACAGTTTCATGATGACCGAGTTGACCATGTCGAGACCGACGGGCATGCTGAATGACAAGTCTTGTGGTGTCAATTCAATCGAGACGTCAGTCGACGGCATCTTATCGAGTACCGCTTCCACCAATTCGTTCGGGAACAAGGACACACCATCTCGGTAAATCCATTGTCCTTTCGCGATGACAGCCGACGGGCGAGGTTCTTCGATTGAGTCAAGAATATTCAAGTGTGCGATGCGTCCTGGTGCAATCGAACCGAGAATATGATCGAGATCGAAATGACGCGCCACGTTGTGCGACACGATGCGATACGCTTCGATTGCCGGTAACTCTTCTTCTATTAAGATGCGAACGAGAGCGTCCTGCATCCCGTCTTCATAAAAGCCGGGAGTCGAACCGTCCGTTGTCACCATGAGATGATCGAACGCGGTTAATCCGTTCGTAAGCAGATCACGAATCATCCCTGGTAAGTCTGGTCGAATCGAGGAATGACGAAGCGTCGTCGTGTAGCCTAATTCGAGTCGGTTGAGCGCCTCTTCCGCTGTCATCGCCTCATGGTCGCTGTGTACACCCATCAACGCCATTTTAGTCAATGTCTTTGGTGAGGCACCTGGAAAGTGCCCTTCGACCGGTAGACCGCACGTCTCTGCGTCAAGCATCCACTGGAGCATCTCATCATCGCCTTTAAGAGCGCGCGGCCATGCTGTCAGTTCACCGGCCATCACGACGTCCGGATGATTGAACCATTCATGAATTCGTTCTGAATCGACGGCGACACTCTCTCGGTCGAGCTCGGTCTGCGTGTCGAGTCGTGCCCACCAATATGTGCTCGTTGGCAACTGTTGAATCGCTTCAAGCTGCGCAAACGCTTGCTCTTTTTCTTGTAAAAAAAGGAGCATGTTGTCATTGACGAGCGTCGTCGTTCCGCGCTCTCCTGCATACTTAGACAACGTCGCCGGATTGTACAATTGAAATGGGTGAGCGTGTGGTTCGATATAACCAGGCACAATATATTTCCCTGACACATCAACCGTTTCGACCGCCGATTCTGGTAGATCTGGACCGACATAGACAATTCGGTCTCCCTCAATCCAAATGTTCGCTGTTTTCCATTGTTTCACATATACGTTCAAATACGTCGCGTTCTGTAAAACGAGCGAAGGTGGTCGTACTCGATCTACGACTTCAAGTTGCGAGCGAATCATCACTTTCGACCACGGTGCCCGCGCCGTTCTTTTTGTTGGCATCGAACCCAATCCTCCCTTTTCCCTTTCAATGCTATTAAGAAATAGTTTTGAAAGCGTTTTCTTTCCCTGTTTCAAGTTTACCTTTTCTCTGAAAGGGTCGCAAGTTATGTTCCCTATTGTAACAAATTTCACATATATTTTTCACAAAAAAGGCGGCTCTCCGCACGAAGAGTCGCCTACATCAAATTTGAGTCATGACCGTTTTGCGTAAATAGTGATGCAGCTGTTCTACCGGAATCGGTTTACTGTAATGATATCCCTGGATGAGTGAACCACTATATTCTAATACGAAAGCCAGTTGTTCTGGTCGTTCGACCCCTTCCGTGACGATATCAAGGCCGAGTGTGTGGAACGTTTGATACAATCCTTCTAATAACGCTCGATCAAATTTGTTCTCCGGAATCCCCTTGACGAAGTTCTGGTCAATTTTAATAATATCGAGACGTAGCGATTGAAGGTAAGATAGCGATGATGTGCCGACGCCGAAATCATCGAGTGATATTTTGACACCGATCGTCTTCAACGCTTGAATGAACTGTTGGAGTTCATACACATTCCCACCGACCTCGCTTTCTGTAATTTCTACATGCAATCGATGAGGTGGGAAGCTCGTTTTGGTGAGCGTTTCTTCTAGTGCCTCTAAAAATGACCCATCTAAAATCTGGCGTTTCGACACATTGACAGACAAAAATAAATCAAAGCGTTCCGCATAGTCTTGAATCTCCGTGATGGCTTTTACAAGTACCCATCTTCCCACATCCGAAATGAGCCCAAGTTGTTCGGCAACGGGAATGAAGACACCTGGGGAGACGAATCCTTTTTGAGGATGATGCCAACGAATTAACGCTTCTACTCCTCTCACTTGAAACGGTTTTGGTGAGACGATTGGTTGATAATACAATTCGAATTCGTCGTGACGCAGCGCATATCGCAAATCTCTTTCCATCTCGAGCGCCTGCAAGTAATGGCTCCCGTCTTCGATGTCCTGATAAGAGAGGATCTTGTCCTTACCTGATGCTTTAACTTCGTGTAAGACGACATCGAGACGTGCCATCATGACCTCATAGGAATGATGGGAAGGTTCCAACTCATCAATTCCGATACTTAACGTCAGATGATTCATGCCTTGCTTTAAGCCCCACTCTCTCAAATCTTTCACCAATTGATTCGCAACGATCACTAACTCTTCGGTCGCCCATCCAGGGTGAATCATGATGAATTCATCAGCTCCGATTCGGGCAACAAAACCATCCTCTTTGTAAAACATCAATCGAGACGCAAAGAAAGATAACATCGCATCACCCGTCCGTTGACCGAACTGATCGTTGATTCGTCGGAAGTTGTCGAGGTCAATCCCCATCACTCCGATCGAGTAGGACGTGTTCGGCAAGTTCATAAACATGTCTTCAACGGCCAAGCGGTTCGGAAGGCGAGTCAGAGAATCTCGAAAGGCACGCGTCAACGATTCTTTCTGTGTCTGTTCAAGTGCATCTAGCACTTCATTTATACTGACTGCCATCTCTTCGATTTCATCCTGTTGACGTGGATTCAATCGGATTCGTAAGCGACTGTTTCGCTCTTTCGTGATCCACTTCAATTCTTTAACGATGTCCATTAACCGTTTCGTGACGATTTGATTCACTGTCCAAAACAAGGTCAACAATAGTCCGAGACCGAGAACGAGAAGTCCAAGCATGCCCGTTTCTAACATCGTCTGTGTGTTTGAATAATACGTACGCTTCACCGAAAAATTGACTTCCCAGTTCGCATCTTGATAGACCGACTGCAGTGGTAACGAGACACGGGCAAACTGATTGTCTTGCTCAATCGTCAATCGTTGATGCGAGAGTGGACTGATAGAAAGTTTCGTTTTTGCCTGTACGCTCATCGCCGCCATGAAGTCTGGACCAATTTTTTGAATGAGGACGAGCGTACCCCCAGGTTCCCCAGTTCCATCACTCTTTACGATTGGATGGCTCATGAACACGACGGGGCCGAAGTCTGTACCATATACCGCACTTTGTGTGACGCCAGACGAGTTTACGTAACGCACCAGTTCATTTATGAAATCATTCTTCTCATTCTTACTGTCCAACTCATAAAATTGATTGAATTCGGAGTAGACGACTTCTCGATTGTCGTTGAGGAAAATCATCGCCCCAACCTCAAGATTGTCGAGCGTTTCTTTTCCCATATTGTTTTCAATAAACGACTCATTTTTGTTTTGAACGAAATCGTAGGCGTTTGTCCAGACCGACCAATCGACAAGGATGCGCTCGAGCATGCTTCGATGATTGGCGAATACTTCTGTCACGCTCTCGATTTGATCGTGGGTCATCGCCTTGTCCTGTTCAATGCTCTTCTCTACGAAATACGGTTTGATGACAAATAGAATGACGCCAATGAAAAGTACGATGTTAACGGCAATCGCAATGAATAGTTTTGTTTGAACACGCAGGTCGACCACCCTCTTTCCTCAAGCTACTTTATTATTGTAGAACAGGATATCGGGATTCCCTTTTTTTCGCATGAAAAAAAGGATGGGTTGACCCATCCTTCAAATAATCTGTGTGAACGCTCGCGACCCGATATCTGTCCGGTGGAACGTATCCGGCAAATCGAGTTGTGCGATGGCTTCATAAACGGCTGTCTTCGCTTCAAGTAGCGTCGGTTTCGTCGCGGTGACAACGAGCAAGCGACCACCGCTTCCCACGACTTGACCGTCTTGCTGTGCAGTTCCAGCATGGAAGACGAGAACGTCCTGCGGGAGCGCATCAAAACCAGACAGTACTTGCCCGGTGACAGGTCGGTCCGGATAACCTTTCGCTGCGATGACGACACCCATTGTATAGCCGTCGACCCATTCAATCGAATAAGGTTCTTGGCGGATGACCGTTTGAATCACGTCGAGGAGCGGTGATTTCAAATTCGGCAAAATAACTTCTGTTTCCGGGTCACCGAAGCGAGCATTAAATTCAATCACTTTTGGTCCGCTCGATGTCAAGATCAGTCCGGCGTATAAGAATCCTTCAAACGGAGTTCCTCGTTTGACCATCGTTTGAGCGAGCGGTTCGAGAACCGTCTTCACCGCTTCGTCATACACGTCTTCTGACAAATGCGGCATCGGACTGTAGGCGCCCATACCACCTGTGTTCGGTCCCTTGTCACCGTCATAGGCACGTTTATGATCTTGTGACGTAATCATTGGAATGACACGCTCTCCCGAGACGAACGCCATGAGTGAAAATTCTTCCCCGTCAAGGAACTCTTCAATGACGACCTGTGACTGTTGTCCGAATTTATCCGTCGTGAAAATATCACGCACTGCGGCTTTTGCCTCTTCCACTGTGAACGCGACCGTGACACCTTTTCCAGCGGCAAGGCCGTCTGCTTTAACGACGAGCGGTGCTCCAAGCTTCTCAATATAGGAGAGCGCCGATTCTGCATCCGTGAACGCTTCATACGCTGCTGTCGGGATGCCCGCCTCCATCATGACCTCTTTTGCGAACGCCTTACTTCCTTCAAGTAGGGCCGCTGCTTTCGTCGGTCCGAAGATGTTTAGTCCTTTAGCACGGAACGTATTGACGACCCCTGCCATCAAAGAAGATTCCGGTCCGACAATTGTCCACTCGATATTCGTTTCTTCTGCGAACTGAGCAAGTGCCTCGACGTCTGTCTCATTGATCGACACACATGTCATGCCTTCCATGAAGGCGTTACCTGGTGCAACGAAGACGTGATGTCCGTCTTGTTTTAATTTCCAAGCGAGCGCATGCTCGCGTCCTCCTCGACCGATGACCATTACGTTCATGACGCGAACCCCTCTCAGTGTTTGAAATGTCTGACCGATGTGAATACCATCGTAATGCCGTGACGGTTTGCTGCTTCAATCGATTCGGCATCGCGGATCGACCCACCTGGTTGAATGATGGCTGTAATGCCTGCCGCTGCTGCCGCTTCGACTGTGTCTGCCATTGGGAAGAACGCGTCACTTCCAAGCGCTGCGCCTGTCGCACGCTCACCCGCTTGTTCGAAAGCGATTTTTGCTGCTCCGACGCGGTTCATCTGCCCCGCTCCAATCCCAATCGTCGTCTCATCTTTCGCTACGACAATGGCGTTTGATTTCACGTGTTTGACGACGCGCCATGCGAGTTTTAAATCTTCCCATTCTGATGCTGTCGGGCGACGGTCCGTCACGATTTGGCAAGCCGCATCATCGAGTGTCATGTCGTCCCCATCTTGTACGAGCAATCCTCCAGCGACAGCTGTTAAGCGCATCCCTGTCATTTGACCCATATCCAACGTTAACAGACGAAGGTTCTTTTTCTCTTTCAATCGTTCAAGTGCTGCCTCACTAAAGGATGGAGCAATAATGATCTCTAAAAAGATGTTACGAAGGGCATCTGCCGTTTCTACATCGACTTCGCGGTTCAAGGCAACGATCCCACCAAAAATAGAGACCGGGTCAGCCGCATGTGCACGTTCGAACGCCTGAGAAATCGTCCGTCCTACTGCGACACCACATGGGTTCATATGTTTGACGACGACAGCAGCCGGTTCGTTCAACTCACTGAGTGCTTCAAGCGCTGCGTTCGTATCTTGAATGTTGTTATACGAAAGCTCTTTCCCGTGGAGTTGTGTCGCATTCGCGAGTGTCATCCCATCATACAATGGCGTCTTATAGAACGCTGCTTGTTGGTGCGGGTTTTCTCCATAACGAAGGTCTTGAACTTTTTCATACGTGACCGTCAACTGTTCTGGGAAGGTTTCCCCGATTTGACGCCCTAAATAATCGGCGATCAATGCGTCATAAGCAGCCGTATGACGGAACGCTTTCGTGGCGAGACGTTGGCGTGTCTCAAATGATGTGCCACCTTTACGTACTTCATCTGCAACGAGTGTATAGTCATTCGGATCAACGACGACCGTGACGCTCGCATGGTTTTTTGCAGCTGAACGCAACATGCTCGGTCCACCGATATCGATATTTTCAATCGCTTCTTCGTACGTCGTATTTTCTTTTGCAATCGTCTCTTTAAACGGATAAAGATTGACGACCACGTAATCGATTGGTTCGATATCATGGTCTTTCATTTGAGCGACATGTGTATCGAGGTCGCGACGTCCGAGCAATCCGCCGTGAACGAGTGGGTGTAACGTCTTGACACGACCATCTAACATTTCTGGGAACGATGTCACCTCAGAGATGTTTTTGACCGGTAAACCGGCTTTCTGGAGTGCCGCCTCGGTCCCTCCTGTCGAGATGAGTTCGATGCCCGCCTCATGTAGGACAGTTGCTAGTTCCACAATTCCTGTTTTATCAGAAACACTTAATAATGCTCTCACTTGAAAACCTCCTGTTGATTCAACACTTGTTGTAATACGCGCGGATACAGTTGATGTTCAATCGCTTGAATGCGTCGTGTCGCTTCAGTTCGGTCGCATCCTTCAATCTCGACTGACGCTTGTGCGATGATCGGACCCGTGTCCATCCCCGCATCCACATAATGAACCGTCACGCCACTCGTCGACACGTTTGCGTCAAGCGCCTGACCAATCGCGTCTTTCCCCGGAAACGCAGGCAAGAGCGAAGGATGAATGTTTATGATTCGGTTCGGATATGCGGATAGTAACACATTTCCGATCAAGCGCATATACCCTGCTAACACAATATAGTCCACACGAAGCGAATCGAGAAGGACGAGGATTTCTTCCTCGAACTCCTCTTTAGACGCATACGTTTTCGGTGTGAAGGAAAAACTCGGAATTCCGTGACGCTCCGCACGGTCGAGAACCGTCGCTTCTGGTTTGTCCGTGACGAGTAGCACGCATTCGGCTGACAATTGTCCATCGGCAATCGCCTGCCAAATGGCTTCTGCGTTACTCCCCGACCCTGATGCAAAGATGGCAAATCGTTTCATTGGTCCACTCCTGAGATTCGGATTCCTGGACGACTCTCGACTTTCCCGATTCGATGCGCTGTCTCACCAACACGTTCGAGCGCCGCTTCGACCAGTTCCACATCTTCTGCACGTACCGTAATCATATAACCAATGCCCATGTTGAAGACATTGAACATTTCCTGTTTCGAGATGTTTCCGACTTGTTCGAGCCAATCGAACACAGGAAGACTTGGCCAACTCGATGCATCGAACGTGATCCCGAGTCCTTCCGGTAACATACGAGGGACATTCTCATAGAAGCCACCGCCTGTGATGTGTGCCATTCCTTGTACTTTACCTGTCGAAATCGCTGCTTTTGCCGCTTCAGCGTAAATGCGTGTCGGAAGAAGCAACGCGTTCCCAAGTGTCGTATCGAGCATCGCAATTTCATCCGTATAGTGAAGACCTTGCGCTTCGACGATATGACGTACAAGAGAAAAACCGTTTGAATGAACACCTGAAGAAGCAAGCCCTAGAACGACATCTCCATCCTGAATCGTAGAACCGTCGAGTAAGTGCTCTTTCTCGACGACCCCGACCGCAAACCCGGCAATGTCATACTCCCCATCCGGGTACATTCCAGGCATCTCAGCAGTTTCTCCTCCGACGAGGGCACAACCGGCTTGGACACATCCTTCAGCGACTCCGGCAACGATGCGCTCAAGTTTAGCCGGTTCTGCTTTTCCTGTCGCAATATAGTCGAGGAAATAGAGCGGTTCTGCTCCATGAACGAGGCAATCGTTGACGCACATCGCGACGCAATCAATTCCAATCGTGTCATGTTGGTCGAGCGCGAAAGCCAACTTCAGCTTCGTCCCGACCCCATCCGTCCCACTCACGAGAATCGGATGTTTCATGTTCATCGAGCCGAGATCAATCATCGCCCCGAAACTACCGAGTCCTGTCATTACTTCTGGACGCATCGTCCGGGCAACATGACGTTTCATACGGGATACGGCCTCGTACCCTGCTTCTAAATTCACACCCGCTTGTTCGTATCTAACGCTCATCGGTTTTCCCCCTTAAGCCTTTGTCTCTGTCACGAGTTCTGCAAGTTCAGTCGGATAAAGTCCCGTGAAGCATGCAGCACACTGCCCGCGTAGCGCTCCTTCAAATGGACGATCGATGGCTTCGACCGTTCCATCCAATGTGAGAAACGCTAGTGAATCGGCACCAATCTCTTCTCTAATTTCTTCAACGGATTTGGTTGCCGCAATTAACTCTTCCTTCGTTGATGTATCGATTCCGTAATAGCATGGATGCTTGATTGGCGGTGACGTGATGCGCACATGCACTTCCGTCGCGCCTGCCTCTCGAAGCAAAGTGACGATTCGGCGGCTCGTCGTTCCTCGGACGATGGAATCATCAACCATGATGACCCGCTTCCCATTCACGACACCGCGTAACGCCGACAGTTTCATCTTCACGCCGCGCTCCCGTAATTCCTGAGAAGGTTGAATGAATGTCCGTCCGACGTAACGGTTCTTAATAAGTCCCATCTCGTATGGGATTCCACTCGCTTCGGCATAACCGATTGCCGCGGAAATACTCGAGTCCGGTACCCCCGTCACGACATCCGCTTCGACCGGCGCTTCTTCGAACATCTTTTTCCCCATGGCTTTACGCGCCGTATGCACGTTGATGCCGTCGATGATCGAGTCCGGACGTGAGAAGTAAATGTATTCCATCGAACACATCGCACGAACTGCCGCTTCACTGAAACGTTCAGATGTGATGCCCTCATTCGTAATCATGAGTAATTCGCCTGGTTCAACGTCTCGGACATACGTTGCTCCAACGACGTCAAACGCACATGTCTCTGATGCGAAAACGTACGCACCGTCTTCCGTCTGCCCGAGTGACAAGGGACGTAACCCATGAACGTCGACTCCGACGTATAGGGCATCTTCTGTCAAAAATAAGAAGGCGAATGCTCCAACGAGACGAGCCAAGCTATCCGCAATGCGTTCTTTCAATGAATTACCGCGACTCCGCTTAATGAGATGGGCCACGACTTCCGTGTCAGACGTCGTTTGGAAGATCGCACCTTCCGCTTCGAGCATATGTTTCAACTCAGTCGCATTCACAAGGTTTCCGTTATGCGCCATCGCCAAGTCCCCTGTCAACGACTTGAAATGGAGCGGTTGAACATTCTCGAGCGTGTTGCCGCCCGCTGTCGAATAGCGTACGTGACCGATTGCATGATTCCCGGTGAGTGCGTCGAGAGACGTTTCGTCAAATACTTCGGTGACGAGCCCGAGTCCACGTTTCGCGTGGAGACGCTCTCCGTCCGCCGTTACGATTCCCGTTCCCTCTTGGCCACGGTGTTGCAAACTGTGAAGTCCGTAGTAGGCAAGGTGTGACGCTTCGATGTGACCGAACACACCGAAGACGCCACATTCCTCGTTCATGCCTCGGATGTCATATAACATGGAATAGCTCCTTCCCATACACGTTCCAACTCTTGCACATCCATTTCAATCAAGCGATCGCTTGCACGAACAACCACAGTTGCCGCTTCTGTGACTGTACCGATTGCCGTTCCGTTCGTCATGCTCGCGAATGCCTCTGCTTTTGTTTGGTCGACTGTCACGAGGAAGCGTGACTGGGATTCACTAAATAGTGCAGTGACGAGTTCTGTATCGATTGTGACGTCGACACCGAACCCTGTTCCGAAAACGAGTTCTGGTAACGCTGCCGCAAGACCACCTTCTGACACATCGTGTGCTGCCGTGACAAGACCGTCACGAATCGCTTGAAGTAATGCTTTCTGCGTCTGACGCTCTTCCTGAAGGTCGAGTGTCGGCGCATGTCCTCTCACTTTTCCGTCTTGAAGCATTTGAAGGGCACTGCCACCAAATTCTGCTTTTGTCTCTCCAAGTAAGAAGACGACGTCTCCGGCTTGTTTCGCAAACGATGTCGTAATATGCTCTGGCTTCTCAATGAGACCGACCATTCCAACGACCGGTGTCGGATAAATGGCTTGTCCGTTCGATTCGTTGTACAACGATACGTTTCCACCAATGACAGGTGTATCGAGCGTCCGGCACGCTTCCGCCATTCCTTCAACGGCTTGGTCGAGTTGCCAGAACCCTTCCGGTTTATCCGGGCTGCCGAAGTTGAGACAGTCCGTCAAAGCAAGAGGCTCTGCACCACTCGCGACAATGTTACGTGCCGCCTCGGCGACAGCGATTGCCCCACCGACACGCGGGTCGAGATAGACGTATTTCGCGTTACAGTCGGTCGTCATCGCGAGCGACTTCTCCGTCTCACGAATGCGAATAACTGCAGCATCACTGCCCGGTGCGACGACTGTCGATGTTTGAACCATATGGTCGTATTGCTCATACACCCAACGTTTCGAGGCGATGCTCGGCATCGCAAGAACGTCTTTCCAAGTCGCCATCACATCTTCGACGATTGGTGTTACAGAACTCATGGCTTGGAAAGCTTCGTAGTAGGCTGGTACTTTTGAAGGTTTATGATAGACAGGAGCGTCTTCTGCGAGCGCGTCGACCGGTACCTCTGCTGCAACTTCTCCTTGGTGAACGAGGCGAAGCACTTTCTCTTCGATGACCTCGCCGACCTTGATCGCATGAAGTCCCCACTTCGTCACGATCGCTTCAATCTCGTCTTCATGTCCGGCTTTGACAACGAGAAGCATCCGCTCTTGTGATTCCGATAGCATCATCTCGTAAGGCGTCATGCCTGTCTCACGTTGCGGGACGAGGTCTAAGTTCATCTCGATCCCCATACCGGCTTTCGAGGCCATCTCCGCTGAAGAAGAGGTCAATCCAGCTGCCCCCATGTCTTGAATCCCGACGAGCGCCGGGTGTTTGATGACTTCGAGACACGCTTCAATCAATAACTTCTCCATGAACGGGTCTCCGACTTGTACGGCTGGACGTTTCTCGTCCGCGTCTTCCCCGAGTTCTTCAGAGGCGAATGTGGCACCATGGATTCCGTCGCGTCCCGTCGTCGCTCCGACATACATGACCGAGTTTCCGACACCTTCTGCGATTCCTTTTTGAATATCTTCATGACGGATGAAACCAACACACATCGCGTTGACGAGAGGATTTCCTGAGTAGGCCGGGTCAAATGCGACTTCGCCGCCGACAGTCGGGATACCGACACAGTTTCCGTAGCCGGCAATGCCTGATACGACATGACCGAATAAATGTTTCACACGTGATTCGTTCAAATCTCCGAAACGGAGTGAGTTCAATAATGCAATCGGACGGGCCCCCATCGAGAAGATGTCACGGATGATTCCGCCCACCCCAGTCGCCGCTCCTTGATAAGGTTCAATCGCTGACGGGTGGTTATGACTCTCGATTTTAAAGGCGACAGCTTGACCGTCTCCGATATCGACGATTCCCGCCCCTTCTCCTGGTCCTTGTAAGACGTGCTTTCCGGTTGTAGGAAACTTCCGGAGCACAGGTTTCGAGTTTTTGTACGAACAGTGTTCAGACCACATGACCGAGAAGAGACCGATTTCTGTATAGTTTGGCTCCCGGCCAAGCAGTGAGACGACGAGTGCATATTCGTCGTCCGATAATCCCATCGTGGCATAAATCTTTTCATCGCGGATTTGCGTAGCTGTCGGTTCAGTTGTAAGTAACATGTCGTGCCCCCCATTTTACAATTGACGTGAATAACCGTTTACCGTCTTCTCCACCGAGCAATGCTTCGACCGCACGCTCTGGGTGTGGCATCATGCCGAGTACGTTTCCTGCTTCGTTCGTGATGCCGGCAATCTGTTCGACCGATCCGTTCGGGTTCTCTTTATAGGTGAACGCAATCTGACCATTTGCCTTCAATGTCTCGAGTGTCGCGTCGTCACAGTAGTAGTTGCCCTCACCGTGTGCGATTGGCACGCGAATCGTTTCCTGTGCCGCATAGTCACTTGTGAACATCGTCTCGTTATTTTCGACGACGAGTTCGACGGTCTTACACATGAATTTCAAATCACGATTTCGCATCAACACACCAGGGAGGAGTCCCGCTTCGACAAGTACTTGGAATCCGTTACATACCCCAAGCACCGGACGTCCTTCTTCTGCGAAACGTTTTACCTCAGCCATAATCGGTGAAAATTGAGCGATTGACCCGCAACGCAAGTAATCTCCATATGAGAAGCCACCTGGTAAGAGCACCCCATCGAACCCTTCAAGTGAGGTTTCTGTATGGAACACGTATTCCGCTTCTTCCCCGAGCACGTCTTTTACCGCGTGATACATGTCGAGGTCACAGTTTGATCCTGGAAAGACGATGACCGCGAACTTCATGCAAGTACCCCCATCTCGATTTCATAATTCTCAATGACCGTGTTGACGAGTAATTTCTCACACATCTCTTTGACCATGTCTTCTGTCGTTTCGTCAGCGACCTGAAGTTCGATGACTTTCCCGATGCGAACCGATTCAATTCCAGCAAATCCAAGATGCTCGAGTCCGCCTTTCACAGCTACTCCTTGTGGGTCGAGTACACTTTCACGTAATGTCACATACACGTTTACTTTTTTCATTGTCCATTTCCCCCTATGCGTGTTAACAATTGTCCATACGTCTCAGTCAAAGAACCTAAATCGCGACGGAATACGTCCTTATCCAACTTTTGTTTTGTCTCTTTGTCCCACAGTCGGCACGTGTCTGGTGAAATCTCATCCGCTAAGATGATGGTTCCGTCCACTTTCCCGAATTCTAGTTTGAAATCAATCACGTCAATGCCATGTTGACCGAAGAAATCGAGTAATACGTCGTTTACCCAAAGGCCGAGTTGTCGCAATGTTTCGACTTCTTTATGTGTAGCGACTTGCAACAAACGGATATGGTCTTCTGTAAGGAGCGGATCCCCGAGCGCATCATCTTTATAGTAGAATTCGACAATCGGTGCAAGGAGCGGTGTCCCTTCTTCCCAACCGAGTCGTTTCGCCAGGCTTCCAGCCGCTACGTTTCGAACGACTACTTCTAATGGAATGATGTCGACACGGCGTACCAACTGTTCTCGCTCTGAGATTCGTTTGATAAAGTGCGTCGGAATCTTGTTGTCATGCATCAATTCGAACAACTGCGTCGTGATGGCGTTGTTCAGGATCCCCTTCCCATCAATCGACTCTTTCTTCTCTCCATTGAATGCTGTCGCATCGTCTTTGTAATACACGCGAAGCACACCCGCTTCTTCTGTCTCAAATAACGCTTTCGCCTTGCCTTCATAAATTGCTTTCATCTGAACCGTCCCCCTTAAAAGTGAGAGGGGCATGTCGCCCCTCAACGATTACAAACCACAGCGTTCAAAAATTGTATCGACACGGCGTACATGATAACGCGGGTCGAACAATTCATCGAGCTCTTCACTCGTAAAGAGTGCGCCCATTTCTTTGTCCTCTTCAATCAATGTTCGGAACATCGTCTCTTCTTCCCACGCTTGCATCGCCTTCGGTTGAACCGCGTCATATGCCGCTTCACGCGACCAGCCTTTCTCGATGAGACCGAGCAGAATACGTTGCGAGAAGATAATCCCGAACGTACGGTCCATGTTGCGACGCATGTTATCTGGGAAGACCGTCAAATTCTTCACAATATTGCCGAAGCGATTCAACATATAGTTGAGAAGAATCGTCGCATCCGGAATAATGATGCGTTCTGCTGACGAGTGCGAGATGTCACGCTCATGCCAAAGCGGAACGTTTTCGTAAGCCGTCATCATATGACCGCGAATGACACGCGCAAGACCCGTCATGTTTTCAGAACCGATTGGGTTTCGTTTATGCGGCATCGCCGACGATCCTTTTTGCCCTTTTGCGAAGAACTCTTCCACTTCACGTGTCTCTGTCTTTTGGAGACCACGAATCTCGGTAGCCATCTTTTCAATCGATGTCGCAATCAATGCGAGCGTCGACATGTACTCGGCATGGCGGTCCCGTTGGAGCGTCTGTGTCGAGATCGGTGCAGCTTGGATACCGAGTTTGTCACACACATATGATTCGATGAACGGGTCGATATTCGCAAACGTCCCGACGGCTCCGCTCATTTTCCCAAACTCAATCGTTTCGCGTGCTGCCATGAAACGTTTCTTGTTCCGCTTCATTTCTTCATACCAAAGGGCAAGCTTCAAACCGAACGTTGTCGGCTCTGCGTGCACACCGTGTGTACGTCCCATCATGATGTCATATTTATGTGCTTTTGCTTTTTCTGCAAGAATGCCGATGAAGCGATCTAAATCGGCTTCTAAAATATCATTCGCCTGCTTGATTAAGTACGAGAGCGCCGTATCGACGACATCCGTCGACGTCAATCCGTAGTGTACCCACTTCTTCTCTTCCCCGAGTGTCTCAGAAACGGCACGCGTGAACGCAATCACATCGTGACGCGTCTCTTGTTCAATTTCTAAAATACGATCAACATCAAACGATGCTTTGTCCCAAAGGACTTGTACATCTTCTTTCGGGATAATTCCAAGTTCACTCCAAGCCTCACACGCGTAAAGCTCAACTTTTAACCAAGCCTCGAACTTGTTTTGATCGGTCCAAATGTTCGCCATCTCTGGGCGGGTATAGCGTGAAATCATAAAACGGTCTCCTTCCAAATTGCCAGTTGTTCGATGGTATGAAGCGCATCCTCGACTGTGTCACCGAGAACATTCAAGTGTCCCATCTTGCGACCCGTCTTCGCTTCATCTTTTCCATACAGATGTAGTTTAACATTCGATGGCAATGCTTTGACATTGAGTCGTTGCATATGTTCGCCGAGAAGATTGACCATGACGACCGGAGTGGTCAGTGTCGTTCGTCCGAGACGCATCCCTGTAACGGCTCGAATGTGTTGTTCAAATTGTGAGGTCTCACATGCATCGATCGTGTAATGTCCAGAATTATGTGGACGTGGTGCGAGTTCGTTTACGTAAAGGCGACCATCTGGCATGACAAACAACTCGACAGCGAGTGTTCCCATCAACCCGATGTGGTCTGCGAGTTGAAGTGCGAGATGTCTCGCATCTTCTTGAATCTCATCAGCGACACGAGCCGGTACGATGGATAGATGTAGAATGTTGTTATGATGAATATTTTCACTGATTGGGAACGTCGACGTTTCTTCTTCTCCACGTGTCACAATGACCGAGATCTCTTTTTCAAACGGCAACCAAGCTTCAGCGACATATTCTTGTTCCGTGAACTGTTCAATGAATGCCTGAACATCCTGTTCCGTCCGAATGACTGTTTGCCCTTTTCCGTCATAGCCAAAGCGACACGTTTTGACGACAAATGGCAACCCAAGCTTCTCTTTCGCCTCCCGAACATCTCGAACGGTACGGACTGAAACATAAGGTGCGACTCGTAGTCCCGCAGATTCAATCATTTGTTTTTCTAAGATGCGATGTTGCGTCGCTTTCAATACATCCATTCCTTGTGGACATTTTTCTTCAATCGCAGCAATCATCTCTGTGTCGATATTCTCAAATTCGTATGTCACGATGTCAGAACGGTCGGCGAGTTTCTTTGCGGCGTCGACATCATCAAATGAGGCAACAATGGAATCTGCCACTTGAGCAGTCGGTGCATGTGGGTTTGGATCGAGACAAAGTGTCGTATACCCCATTGCACTCGCACTAAGAGACATCATCCGTCCAAGTTGTCCTCCACCTAAAATTCCGATTCTCATCAGACCAACTCCTCCGTTCCTCGCATCGCCATCTCTTGTTTCTTCTCCCGAAATGCATCAAGTCGATTTGTAATGTCTGTGGAGTGAATGCTAAGAATTTGAGCAGCAAGTAATCCTGCATTTGTCGCTCCCGATTTACCAATCGCAACAGTTGCTACTGGAATTCCTGCAGGCATCTGAACAATCGAGAGTAGCGAATCCATTCCATTGAGAGCTTTAGACTGAACTGGGACACCGATGACAGGAAGTGTCGTTTTCGCAGCTACCATTCCAGGGAGGTGGGCTGCTCCACCAGCACCCGCAATGATTACTTGAATGCCTCTGCCTCGTGCCTCTTCAGCATATTCGAACATAAGGTCTGGTGTACGGTGAGCTGATACGACTTGTTTTTCATATGGAATCTGTAACTCATCTAACATGTCACATGTATGTTTCATCGTCTCCCAGTCAGATGAACTACCCATGATTACTCCAACTACTACGTTCATTCCAAATGTCCCCCTTACAAAAAGAAATCCCTAAACCGAGCAATCAGTTTAGGGTATAGGCATGACAAATACACGTCAGCTACACCCCATAGTCTGATCAGAATCGGTGATCAGGTAGAAACTTGCAAGCCATTTCCTTGCGATTATATGGAGCACTATTTATTTTTCCTATCTCACACGCCTATCGTACCTTGTTCTTTGAAAACATGTCAATAAACTGCGAACATTTTAATTGTCTGAATATTTATCGTTCGCTTTTTGGGTGTGATGAGAAACTTCTTTGCATATCCTGTATTCTATTAGAAAAGGGGGAGTTAGATGAATTACATATCGAGTCTTCGGGAAGTGATTGGCAACCGTCCAATCATCAGCGTTGGAGCGACCATTTTAGTCATCAATCAAAAACAAGAGGTACTTATGCAATTTAGATCGGATACACTTGACTGGGGTTTACCAGGAGGATCGATGGAGCTCGAGAAACGTTGGAAGCGAGAATTAAAAGAAGAGACTGGACTTCTCGCTAAGTAATTTGAATTCATTCAAGTCTTTTCCGGTCCAGATGGTTACTGTGAACTACTCACCACTTATTTGCTTCACAAATTGAAGGGGGAGCTTCTTGGGAAGACCGTGCTCCTACCAGCCACGGTTATGGACCAAGCTCGTCGGGCAGTCCCTGCCCTGAAGGATTGTCAGTCGGCCAACATCAACAGGTTGATGCTCGCGTTGATGTCACGGTCATGATGCGCGCCACAGACACACGTCCATTCACGGACATCCATCGCCTTCTTCTCGCCCTTTACGCCGCAAGTGGAGCAGATTTGAGTGGATGCGTACCAAGGGTCTGCCTTGATGAGTGTCCGTCCGTAGAAGTTTGATTTGTATTCGAGTTGACGGACGAACTCGTACCAACTGACATCTGCAATCGATTTGGCGACCTTGTGGTTTTGCATCATATGCTTCGATTTCAATGTCTCCACGACGATGACTTGGTTCTCGTCAACGATCCGTCTCGACAGTTTGTGAAGGAAGTCCTTGCGTTGGTTGGCAATCTTTTCGTGTCTCTTGGCAAGGATCAGCCTGGTCTTCTCACGGTTCTTGCTCCCGATCTTCTTTCGCGACAGCGCCCGTTGCGCCTTCTTGACCTTCGCCTCGGACTTACGAAGGAAACGTGGGTTTTCGATTTTCTCCGATACCATCGCGTCGTTCGTCATGACGGCGAAGTGTTCCAGACCGAGATCGATCCCGACCTTGTTCTCGGCTGGGATCCATGGTGCATCGTCCTGTTTGACGAGGATGGAGATAAAGAACTTGCCTGTCTTGGTCATCGAGACCGTCGCCGACCGGATGACGCCCTCGAACGGGCGATGTTGTGTGAACCGCACGAACCCGACCTTCGGCAGACGAACCTTGCCCGCCTCGATGCGGATCGTGCCATGCTGGTTGTTCGTCGTGTAGGAGGCGCGCGACCGCCGTCTCGATTTGAAGACCGGGAAGCCGCCCGTCCCGGCGAAGAACTTCGCGAACGCGGTGTCGAGGTATAAATGATACTTTTAATGTGTCCTAAAGTGATGGGATAAGAATGTACAATTTTGTCTCCTTCTCGCATACTTGTTCACGAGGTGAACGACTATGCAAATTCAATTAAACGTAGACACGACGTTCCAGGTGAACGAACTAACGGACCTACAGAAATTCAACGACATGATGGAGACGATGAACATGAAAATCAATAAGAGCCAACTCGCTAGAGAAATGGGGGTCGACCGCAGGACAGTCAATAAATATCTCAATGGCTACCGAAAGCCTGATAGAAGAAACCGTGAATCCGTAATTGACGCCTACTATCCGATCATCCGGG
>NZ_JAPEHX010000018.1:0-44084 GCF_028823655.1 Exiguobacterium sp. B2(2022)
GTCTGCGACCGCTTTAATCGTCATGTCTTTTCCACCCATATAGGCAGGCTTATCCGGTTTCGTGTTATGGAGCACTTCGATGTCGTAACCGAGTTCGCGTGCCTCCTTCTCGGAAAGACCTGTCTGCGCCACCGCAAGTCCGAATACTTTGAAGATACCCGTACCGAGGATGCCGCGATGCTCGAGATGCCCACCAGTGATTACGTCCCCAGCGGTCCGCCCCATCTTGTTCGCTGTCGAACCGAGCGGGCGCCAGATCGGTTTTCCTGTCACGATGGAGAAGCTCTCCGCGACGTCTCCAGCCGCATACACGTCCGGGATGTTCGTCTCCATACGTTCATTGACGGCAATCGCTCCCGTCTCACCTAGTTCCACTCCCATGTTCATGGCAAGTTCGACGTTCGGACGGACCCCGACCGATAAGATGACGAAGTCAGTCTCGATCGTCTTGCCGCTCTCTGTGACGACACGTTCCACATGTCCATCACCGACAAGTTCCGTCACCGTCTCCCCAAGCATGAGTTCGATTCCGTTCTTCTCGAGGTGTTCCTCGACGCGGCACGCCATGTCTTTATCGAGTGGTGGCATCACCTGCGGCACGCGCTCGATGATTGTCACGTCCACACCGCGTAGCTTCAACTGTTCGGCCATCTCCAAACCGATGAAGCCGGCACCGATGATGGTCGCATGTTTCGGGCTCGTCGAGTCGACGAACGAACGTGTCGCCTCTGCGTGCTGAATGTTTCGAATCGGGAAGACGTTATCCGATTTCACACCCGGAATCGGAGGAATGATGCTCGTCGCCCCTGTCGCAAGGACGAGGATGTCATAGGAGTCCGTGAACGTGTCGCCCGTCTCTAAGTTTTCCACTGTCACCGTCTTCGCGTCCTTGTCGACTGTCGTCACGTTATGACGTGTCATGACATCGATGTTGTAGCGTTTCTTGAAGAACGCCGCGTCACGAGGTGTCAAATCGTCACGTGACTCCACTTCTCCGCCGACGTAGTACGGAATGCCGCAACCTGAGTACGAGATATCATAATCCCTGTCGTAAATCGTAATCTGGGCGTTCTCGTTATTCCGACGTGCTTTCGCTGCGACCGATGTCCCGGCAGCAACGGATCCAATGATGACTAATTTCATATAACTCACTCCTTAATAAAGTAATAAGCTGATATAGAGGCCGAGCAATGTGATGGCCAGTGTCGGAATCGTCAAGATGATCCCGACTTTGAAATACTCACCCCATCCGATTTTGAGGCCTTTCGTGCGGAGCACGTGGAGCCAAAGGAGCGTCGCAAGCGACCCAATCGGGGTGATCTTTGGTCCAAGGTCGGACCCGATGACGTTCGCATAGATTAACGCTTCCCGAATCTGACCGGTCGTATTCGTCAAGTCGATGGCGAGCGCATCAATCATGACGGTCGGCATGTTGTTCATGACCGATGACAAGATGGCAGCCAAGAATCCCATCCCGAACGTCGCACTAAATGCATTTACTGCGAACCAATCAATGAAATTGGCAAGTACTTGTGTCAGTCCTGCGTTTTGTAAACCGTAGACAACGATATACATCCCAAGCGAGAAGAAAACAATCGCCCATGGTGCACCTTTCACGACTTGAGCCGTCTCTACCGCAGATGACCGATTCGCCATCACGAGGAAGAACAAGGCGATGACACCGGCAACAAGTGAGACCGGGATTCCGAGTAAGTCACTTGTGAAGTAACCGATAACTAGAAAAGCGAGTACGACCCACGATAAGCGGAACATCGTATGGTCTTTGATGACCGACGCCGGTTCGGCCAACTGAGACGCGTCATATTGTTTCGGGATGTCTTTTTTGAAATAGAGATACAAGACGAGCAGACTACCTGCGACTGCGAACACGTTGACGAATACCATCCGCGCCGCATACTCGGCAAACCCGATACCAAAGAAGTCAGCCGAGACGATATTGACCAAGTTCGAGACGATGAACGGAAGACTTGCTGTGTCGGCGATGAAGCCGGATGCCATCACATACGCCAATACGACCGCGTCCGGCAGTTTAAGTGCCCGCACCATCGCTAAAACGATTGGCGTCAAAATGAGTGCGGCCCCGTCGTTTGCGAACAATGCCGCGACGAGCGCGCCGAGTAAGGTGATATAGACGAATAGCTTCACCCCACCGCCTTTAGCGATTCGTGCCATATGTAAAGCGGCCCATTCAAAAAATCCAATCTCATCTAAAATGAGTGAGATCAAAATCACGGCGATGAACGTGAATGTCGCGTTCCAGATGATGCCCCATACCGTTCCGACGTCATCGAGGTTAACGACGCCTGAAAGGAGGGCGATGACTGCCATCCCCATCGCCGAGTAACCGATGCCGAGGCCTTTCGGTTGCTTGATGATGAGAAAGAGCGTCACTAAAAAAATTAGACTAGCAATCCACTGCACAATGAGTTCCTCCAATAATCTCTATTTATTTCATTAACAAGATGGTTGTAAACCGCGCAACACGAGCGTGATGCCATCTTCTGTCGATTCGACGTCGAGCGTCACGTTTTCCGCCAACGCTTCAGCTTCCTTTGCAACAGCAAACGTGAGCGTGTCGAACTGCTTCACCTCGTCTGTCTCTTCTGGTGTCGCCACGGCTAGACCGAGCGTTGGTCCACAGCAACCTGCCTCTGTGATGATGCGGACAGATTTCGTTTCATCCTCTTCAAGTGCCGTCTTCAAAAAATCGATTGCTTCGTTTGTGATGTTCATTGTATTTTCTCCTTTAATAATTGAGATAATGCCGAGTATCCAACCGGCAGTTGTTCTTGCCATGCGAGAATCGCTGGGCGTGGATTATTGTTCACACGTTCGAGCCATGTCGCCTCGCTCGCGACTTTCGATGTCAGCAGCTTGCTTGTGACGTCGAGTGGCGTAAACGATTGATTGACGACCCAAGCGAACGGTTGAATCGCTGCCCGTTGTAAGTCGGCCGTGAGACGCTCCGCTTCATATACCGGCGTCGCCTCAGGCTGTGTCGTGATGATGA
The DNA here is from genome assembly GCF_028823655.1 of Exiguobacterium sp. B2(2022). Lineage (NCBI taxonomy): Bacteria > Bacillati > Bacillota > Bacilli > Caryophanales > Exiguobacterium > Exiguobacterium sp. B2(2022). The sequence goes on from NZ_JAPEHX010000018.1 coordinate 3,032, forward strand.
CGTGCGTTTGTTTCGGGTCACGCAGTTTCGGCAGTAACGTTCGGACCGCTTCCGGAACGACGCCGGTCGACCGTTCAAGTTCACGATGATAGCTCTCCGTCGCATCTAATAACAAAAGTGTATGCCCAGTTGGAGCTGTATCGATGACGACGAAGCGGTCTCTCGCTTTCGCCACTTGATCAGCAAAGGCTCGGAAGACGGCAATCTCTTCCGTGCACGGTGAGCGCAAGTCCTCTTCGAGCATCATGCGCTGCTCTTCGTTCATGTCCCCTGCTTCACGGAACACATCCGTCCGATACTTCTCAATCTCGGCTTTCGGGTCAATGGCATCGACGGTGAACGTATCTGAAACGTCTGCGCCAATTGTGAGTTCGACATGAGCGGCCGGGTCTGTTGTCGTCAAATGGACGGCATGCCCTCGTTCGTGAAGCGCGACAGCAAGAAGCGAGGCGAGTGTCGTCTTCCCGACGCCACCTTTCCCCATCGTCATGATCACGCTCGGACCGTCCGCCTCCATTTCGTCGACGAGTTGATCGATTGATCCGTAACGACTCGTGTCATAGCATGCATCCGAGATCACGACCGACTCCCCGCCCACAAAACGCTGGAGCGCCGAAACCCCGACGAGATTCTCGTACGCATACGGGAGCGTAAACGTCTCGAGGTCGACGATTCCATGCGGGAGATCGTCGAGTGCTTGTTGTTGGCGTTCGATGAACCGCTTCGTGTAACGGTCTGTCCCTTCACCTGAGTCGACGACACCGTTGATGATGAGTTGCATTCGCTCGATGCCGATGGCGCGAAGTTCTGTCGCGGCTCGCGCCGCTTCGACGAGTGTCGACTTCTCAGGACGAGCGACGAGCAATAACGTCGTCTCGTTTTCATCGATGAGCGTCTCGACGGCTCGTTTGTACTGCACTTGCTTATCCGCGAGACCAGCCAGTGGTCCGAGACAAGACGCACCCGTCGTATTCGTCTCTAAAAACTCATCCCATGCGCTCGGTAAGGTCAGTAACCGGAGCGTATGCCCAGTCGGTGCCGTATCAAAGATGACATGGTCGTATCGTTCTCGTGCCGCCTCGGACGTCAACAGCTCCGTGAACTGGTCGAACGCCGCAATCTCGACCGTACAGGCGCCAGATAACTGTTCTTCCATCGATTGGATCGCAACGTCCGGTAAAACGCCCCGATACGGACCGACCATGCGTTCCATATACTGCTTTGCCGCCTGTTCCGGGTCAAAGTTGGCAATCGCGAGCGTCATTCCTGCGACGAGACGAGGTGTCTCATCGAGCTCCATCTCAAACACGTCTTGTAGATTACTTGCCGGGTCGGTCGAGACGAGTAAAATCTGTTTTCCACGATTGGCGAGCGTCAAGGCGAGACTCGATGCCGTCGACGTCTTCCCGACGCCACCTTTTCCGGTCAAAAACACATAACGGGTCGGTTCAATCGTCTGAAAATCAAATGGCTTCACTGTGAGCAACTCCTTATTTTTTGAGTGAGATTCGAACTTTCGGCTTTTCTCCGTCCTGTTTCGCGAATGCGGCAATCGGTAATCCCGTCAACTCCGCCATCTCTTCATTCGACAAATAAGCGCCTCTTTTCACAATTTCTCCGTCGACGAGCGTCATCGGGAGCACGTCGAGCCCCTTCATGATTTCGGCTTGGACGATGGCATTCTCGACGAATCGGTTCGGTTCCGATGCGAGATTATAGCGCGACACATCAAAGCCGCGTTGTTGTAACACGTAATGGATAGTCGCCACCCTTGTCAGTTCCGGGTCGATGGACGGTCCACACAATCCGGTCGGACAACACATGGCTGGTTCAAACACTTCAAGTTTCATCTTCATCTCTCCTTAAACTGCACAATTCGGCTCGCAATCACAGCTCGGCTTATTCGTCTCTAAATTCGCTAACAAATCAGTGACGAGCGGATAAAACGGACTCGTCTCGTTCAACCGATAATGGATCCACTGTTTGTCCCGACGCTCGAGCAAGAGCCCCGCCTGGCGTAACATCTTCAAATGGCGACTGATTGCCGGTTGCGAAATATCGAAACAATCGACGAAACTACAGGCGCACTGTTCGCCTGCTTCCATCTGTTTCATCATAGTCAATCGGGTCGGGTCACCGAGCACTTTGAGAACTTTACTTAATTCTTCTACGGTGTACATCTTCATGACACTCCCTTGTATAACAAATTTGTTATATAACGTATCCGTTATGAAATTACCACATTTTTTACCTGCATTCAATTGTCTTTTCAAAAAAAATCCGTTATGATGAAACACGTTGTGAAAACATGTAACGTCAGAACATTTTCTCTCATATAATGCGACGTTTGATCTTCGTGAGACTCGAAGGTCAAAGTCAAAATAAAAAGAGAGGTGTGTTCTTCTTGGAAAAAATGAATACAATCAAACAAGATTGGCTCGGTAATGTCCGAGCAGACCTCCTTGCGGGAATTGTCGTCGCGCTCGCCCTCATCCCTGAGGCGATTGCGTTCTCCCTCATTGCTGGCGTCAATCCGATGGTCGGGCTTTATGCTTCGTTCATCATCGCCATGGTCATTTCAATCGCGGGCGGCCGTCCTGCGATGATTTCGGCTGCCACCGGTGCGATGGCACTCGTCGTCGTCTCGCTCGTTGCCGACCACGGCCTTCAATATTTGCTCGCTGCCGGTATTTTAACGGGGATCATTCAAATCGTCCTCGGTTATCTCGGCATCGCCCGTTTAATGAAGTTCATCCCGCGTGCCGTCATGGTCGGATTCGTCAACGCGCTTGCGATTTTGATCTTCCAGGCACAGTTATCAAACTTTGAAGGCGAGAGCTGGATTATCTGGGCAATCGTCGCGGCGTCACTCGCCATTATCTTTTTGTTCCCGCGAGTCACGAAATTGATCCCTGCCCCGCTCGTCGCCATCGTCGTCATGACGATTTTAGCTATCACCCTCGGTCTCGATACGAAAAATATCGGAGACATGGGAACAATCTCAGCAACACTCCCGGAATTTTTATTCCCGAACGTCCCGTTGACGTTTGAGACGTTGTCGATCATTCTTCCTTACTCGATTTCCCTCGCATTTGTCGGATTGATCGAGTCGCTCTTGACGGCCCAAATCGTTGATGACATGACAGGCACGGACTCGAATAAGAACCGTGAATCTCGTGGCCAAGGGATCTCAAACATCATCGCCGGGTTCTTCGGTGGGATGCCAGGATGTGCAATGATCGGGCAATCGGTCATCAACGTCTCCTCTGGTGCGCGTGGACGTCTCTCGACATTCACGGCCGGACTCGCGTTATTCATCATGATCATGACTATGAGCGACATCTTGATGCTCATCCCTGTCGGCGCGCTCGTTGGTGTCATGTTCTTCGTGTCGTATGCGACATTTGACTGGGGCTCGCTCAAAGCAATGCGGACCGCTCAAAAGTCAGACACAGTCGTCATGCTCGTCACCGTACTCGTCACGGTCATTACCCACGACTTATCACTCGGTGTGTTTGCTGGTATTTTGACAGCAGCGATTCTCTTCGCCGCGAAAATCTCAAAAGTCGAGCTCGACCGCAATATCGATGCCGACCAGGCTCGATATATCGTGAACGGACAATTGTTCTTCGCCTCGACGTCTGAATTCGTCAACCAGTTTGATGTGACAGAAGACGTGGATGCAGGTGTCAAACAGGTCACCATCGATTTTGCGAATACGCATCTTTGGGATGACTCGGCCATCGGCGCCATCGATAAGGTCGTCTTCAAATACCGTGAAGTCGGAATTGAACCTGAACTTCTCAATTTGAATAAAGACTCTGAAAAACTGCTCAACACGCTCGCGCTTCATTTGAAGCAACAAGACGCGAACGCAGGACATTGATTCGGCATTCCCCCGCTTCACCAAATCACCTATACTATATGTAGAACGTGCGAAAGAGGAGGAGTTTTCATGGGAAAGGTATTTTTAGCGGCAGATGGTTCTGCCCACTCGAAACGTGCGCTTGAAAAGGCGATTCAACTCGCAAAGGCGTCCAATGCGTCGATTGACATCGTCCATGTCATCAGTGCGAAAGAATCAAAAGAGGCCGCCCTCAACTCGACGGGTAAAATCGACTTGGAAACAAAACGGAAGCAGATGCTCAAACCGTTATTCGATTTGACGGAAGCAGAAGGCATCCCTTACGAGTATATCGAACTTCGTGGTGAACCGGACGTTGAGCTCGTCAAATATGCGAACCACGAACCGTACGAATATGTCGTCGTCGGATCGCGTGGATTGAACACGTTCCAAGAGTTCGTGCTCGGTAGCGTCAGTCATAAACTCGCCAAACGTGCACTCGCTCCTGTCATCATCGTCAAATGATTCGTCTTCCCCGTCTCTTCGTGAGATGGGGATTTTTTGTGTCTCATACAGGGGACGCCCTGTTCGTGTAGAATGTGTAAGGACAGTCTAATTACTGAAGGAGGTTCTCGCTATGGATATCGCAAACGACCCGAATACACTTTTTCTCATCCTGTTACCTGTACTCATCCTGCAACTGATCTTACTCGTCGTCGCTTTGATTGACTTGTTCAAACGGGACATGACGAACGGCCCGAAATGGGTATGGCTCCTCGTCATCGTTTTCATCAACATTCTCGGCCCAATCATCTACTTCTTATGGGGACGGACGCCGCGATGAAAGTCACACAGTTAACCAAACGATTCGGCTCCTTCACGGCACTCGATGATGTCAGCTTTGAACTGCGCCCAGGATGTACCTCGTTACTCGGAGAAAATGGAGCCGGGAAGACAACGTTGTTGAACTTGCTCGCCCGAGTCACAGACCCGACGAGTGGAGACATGAGCGGACATGACCAGATTCGGGTTGGCTATTTGCCACAACGTCCCGCCCTCTATCCATCCCTCACGCCAGTCGAGACGATTCGCTACGCTGCTGAATTGACGGGTACGAAACATGTCGATTCAATCAAACTGTTAAAGCGCGTCGGTCTTGAGCCTGTCGACCGTTCGACCTCGAACTTATCGGGCGGGATGCGTCAGCGTCTAGGCATCGCCCAGGCACTCGTCCATGACCCTGAATTACTGTTACTCGACGAGCCGGTCTCAGCTTTAGATCCACGCGGTCGACGGGAAGTGCTCGACTTGTTGAGCGACTTGAAACGAGAGCGAATGATTCTCTATTCGACACACGTCCTCCCGGATGCTGAAGAAGCGAGCGACTGGGTGCTCTTGCTTCGACAAGGTAAACTACTGCTGGAAGGCACGGTGACCGACTTGCTCGGAGCGAAATCCACGATTGAATTACGTCTCTTCGACGACCCGACGAGCGGGACAGATTGGGAAACGTTAGCCGGTGTGCGTCGTGTGACGAAAAATGGCTCGACGTGGACGTTCGAATCGACGGACCGGGATATCGCTGAACGTGCAATCTTGAACCGAATCCTTGAACTGAACGTCACCGTTCAATCGTTACACGTCGGGCATCCGTCACTCGAGTCCTTGTTCTTGGAGGTGAACGCCTGATGCGCACGGCAATCTTTAAACAAGAATGGCGGGAGTCGTGGGTGAACAAGCGACTTATCTGGATTCCGATCGCTCTCATGCTCCTCGCCTCCATGCAGCCGCTCACGCTTTATTTCTTACCCGATATTCTCGCATCCGGTGGGAACTTACCGGACGGTGCCGTCATTGAAATTCCGACACCGACACCGGAAGAAGTATTGATTTCTGTCAGCGAACAGCTTCGCCAAATCGGGCTCCTCGTCGTCTTATTGTCGGCGATGCATACGTTCAGCCATGAACGGACGAACGGGACCCTCGCCTGGCTCAAGTCGTTACAAATCCCGACGTCACGCATCGTCGTCAGTAAATGGGGACATTACGCCCTACTAAGCGTCGGCAGCATCTTGCTCGCACAAACGGCAGCCGCCTATTATACGGTCATTTTGTTCGACGCATTCGATTGGCTCGACTTTCTCATATCGACCACACTCCTCATCTGTCATTTCGTTGTTCAGTTATCGATTTTCTTCCTTATCGCCGCGATGTTGGAAAGTGGTGTCGTCGCGGTCGTGTTGACGCTCGGCCTCCATTTCGTCATGTCGCTCCTCATCGGTTGGGTCGACCTCGATTGGATGCCTTGGATGCTCGGTCCGCTTTCGAGCGAAGTGCTCCTGACAGAAGTAGACCTCATGTGGCCGCTCGTGACCGGAATGTTCGTCGTCAGCCTCTCGCTTTATGTGGCGTCGAAGCGCCTTCGGTTTATGAGTCATTCGGCGTAAACGTCTGATCCTTCAATTTAGAATAAGATGACCTTCCTCAGAAACTATTATTTGTAACGAAATGGTAAACTGAAACGATTCATTGTTCTTGTACAATAGAAGTCATCCAATGAATAAAGGAGTTTATCCATTTGAAAAAAATCATGACTGCCTTTCTCTTGACCTTCATCATGTCGCTATCGGCAACGTTGTCGCAACAATCCATCGTTGCACATGCGTATACGGAAGTATCGGTCAATACGAAAGGGTATGTGACGAATATTAGTAAATTATACTCGCGCCCCACACCATCGCTCGGTGCCCCACGACTGAATGCCATTCCTCGTGACGGCTCGATGCACGTACGCACCACCTTTTTTGTGAATGGAGAGCGTTGGTACAAGATTCAATGGGGCAGCGGGTACGCCTATGTACCAGGAGACTATGTGCGTCTATCTACAGCGGAAGTTTCATTCACGACCCCGACCTACGTCAAACCTTCGAGCGTGTACGTGAAGTCTGCACCGCTGACGACTTCGTCGAATGTCAAATTTTTACGTCAAGGCACGGCACTCGAAACGATCTCGTATCGCTATACGGGAACGTCTCGATGGTATAAAGTCCGTTACGGCTCATACGTCGGGTATCTCCAAGCCAAGCATGTCAGCTTCACGTCGCCAGTCAACGTGTTAACAGAGACGAATCAAGAACGACAAGCAACCGGCTTATCGCTACTCGCCGCTTCGAACGAAGCAAACCGTGTCGCACAAGTCCGAGCGGATGAAATGGCTAGGACAGGTCAGTTCTCCCATACGTTGAAGGAGAACGGTACGCCTGGTGATACATTACGTGCCTATGGCGTGTCGTACCGGGGATGGGGAGAAAACATTTACAAAGGCTCGAGCGACCCGGTCCGGGCGGTGGACGCCTGGATGAACAGCAGCGGTCACCGTGCCAACATCTTGAACGCGAACTATACACATCTCGGGATTGGGAAAGCGACCGATGCCCAAGGGTCGACCATTCACGTTCAAATCTTTTTGACGAAATAATCAATGGGAACCAGTCACGTCGGTGGCTGGTTTTTTGGCACAAAAAAGAGCGGGTCTGCACCCGCTCCACCTCTTATCTATTCATACCTCATGCTCTTTCACAAGCACACGAAAACGCGGTCGGACAGTCAATTCGATTGACGTCACGGTCCGCTTCCGGTCTTCCGCGAGAACGATCAACAGCTCCGCATGGTCACGTCGGTCCTCTAAGATTTCGACCTTACTGACGGTCCGAAGCAATTGGTAGTAAAGAAGTTCCCCGTCCCGGTCTTTCACATTGATTTCAAACTCGTGATAGCTCGGCGAAATTTTAAAGTAGAACGTCTCCTCTTTATTGGTGAATCGAAAAATCGACTCGTCATAATAAAACGGTAACGTCGAATCCATCCGTTTCGGTTCGACTGTACAAAATGCAGACAGTACGATTTCGTCCGGGAATAACGCCCCCTCATGTTTATTGAATTGCCACCCTTTCATCCCAATCCCTCATTTCAACACAATAATTATCTGAATAATTAGATTATTGCACATTTTCATGAATCCGGACAGGTATATTCGTGACAATTCACGAACACCTTTATGTAGAATGATGAGTCTTTCACATGAGAAAGGAGTACATCTATGTCGATCATCTCGCTCGATCATGTCACGAAACGGTTCGGGGACACAGTCGCCTTGAACGACCTTAGTCTGAACGTCGAAAAAGGCGAGCTGTTCGGTCTTCTTGGTCCGAACGGTGCCGGTAAGACGACGGCCATTTCCGTCATGTTGAATCTATACGAGGCGGATTCGGGATCCATTCACATCTTTGGACAATCGATGCTAAAGGACGAACTGTCCATCAAGCGACGCGTCGGGATCGTCCCGCAACACGTCTCCGTCTATGACCAACTGACCGTATATGAAAACATTCAATTCTTCGCTGAATTATACGGATTCAGTCCAAAAGAAGCGCGACAAAAGACCGAGGCCGCGATTGCGTTCGTCGAACTTGATGCCCATCAAAAGAAACGCCCACCAGAACTGTCCGGCGGTCTTCTCCGCCGCCTCAACATCGCATGCGGAATAGTTCATGAACCAGAACTCATCTTTATGGATGAACCGACCGTCGCCATCGACCCGCAATCACGGAACACGATTTTAGAGAATATTCGTGAACTAAACCGTCGTGGTGCCACCATCATCTATACGTCACACTACATGGAAGAGGTCGAGCTGCTCTGCGACCGCATCGCCATCGTCGACGAAGGAAAAATCATCGCCGAAGGGACACAAGATGAGCTGAAAGACCGCGTCATGACGCTCGAGACAGCCCGCATCAAAGTTGATGCGCTCACCCCGAACCTGCTCGAACGGCTCGATGCACTCGACCACGTCCAAAAAGTGCAATATGAGGAACCGTATATCGAAGTGTCGCTCGATAAAGATACGCCGCTCGCCCCGCTCCTGGATACGCTTCATCAGGAACATGTTCACTTCACGTCCATCACGGTCGACCGTCCTTCCCTCAATACCGTCTTTTTGGCATTGACCGGGAAGACGCTCCGGGAATAGGAGGTCCTTTCATGTGGACATTTATCAAATATGATGTGAAACAGCGGCTCCGAGATCGTGCGACACTTTTTTGGATGCTCCTCTTCCCGCTCATCCTCATCTTCGGACTCGGGACGATGCTATCGGCCGTCTTCAGTGACACGTTCGAACTCCCCGTCACGAACGTCGCGTACGTCGAAGCATCGACCGACCAGTATCGAGAACCGCTTGAGAACTTTTTGAACGACGAAGACATTCAGGCGTTTATCCGTCTCGTCCCTTATGAAGACATTGCGTCAGCCGAGCAAGGCGTGAACGACGGGGATGCCGACGTCATCTTACGACTCGATGGCAGTGACATCACGCTGCTATACGAAGAGCCGACGACCGTCGAGTTTGACGTCCTTGAAGCCATTCTCGGTCAGTATACGGCAATCGCCAATCAACAGATCACGCTCGCAGAGTCCGGTTTATCAGCACCCTACGAGAATGAGGCATGGCTTGATACAGAAAGCGTCGATTTAGCGGGACGGACCCCGACGTCGCTCGAATATTTCACCGTCACCATCTCCATCATGACTGCTCTGTTCGGGTCGTTTTATATCACGGCGATGGCACGGGAAGAACAGCCGAACATCGGCAGCTATCTACGGATTCAAGCCGCTCCTGTCCGAACAATCCAATATCGGCTCGCGCGGACGTTCAGCCGCTACGTCATCATTTTGCTTCAGCTCATCTTGTTGTTCTGGTTCAGCCATTTCGTTTATCGGACGTTTGATTTGGCAAATGTCCAGTTCGGTTATTTGATTCTCGCTTGGCTCGCCTTGACCGCGTATGGGGTCGCCATCGGCTTTGTCATCGTCAACCTGCCGAAGTTGAGTACGACGACGAAAGATGCGGTCGTCAACGGCTTCGTTGCCATCATCATGATCTTATCAGGGGGCTACGTTCCCGGATTCGATCAAGTGACGCTCAACTATGCGCCATGGGCCGCGTATGTGTTCATGCCGATTTTCATGCGCGACGGGATGCTGGCCGTCATGCTTCGGGGAGGCGACATGAGCGTCTATTGGGAAAGCCTCGGTTTACTCGGGGTCCATCTGCTGATCTTCATCGTACTCAGCTATCTTCTGTCGAAAGGGGTGAGACGCTATGGTACTCATTAGGCACGTCGCCAAACGGATGCTCCGAAAGAAAGGGCTCTGGGTATTCACGTTTGTCTCGATGTTCGGGTTTGCGCTCATCCTCTCCTTCGTAGGGGGGACGTCGAGTCTCAATGCGTCGATTGGCATTGTCGATGAGGACGGGGATATTCTCGCCGAGCGCCTCATCGAAGAAGCCGAACGTTTCGGTCGCGTCACCATGCTTGAGACGAGTGGCGAAGATGTCTTGTTAGAAGGAGAAGACATCGTGCTTCTCATTCCTGAAGGTTTTACAGAGCAATCGTTCAACGGCGATATGCCTCGTCTCTCGTTCTCCGCAATTGCCGGCAGTGACGCTTCTTTAGTCGAACAGGCATTGAACGGTCACTTGTCACGTGAACGCCAGCTTCTTGAGGCGAGTGAATATGACGAAGCCACATTCACCCAACTCGCGACCGAGGAGACAGATAACGGATACACGCTCTCTAGTGAACCGTTCCAAGAGAGCGTCGCGACGACCGCACGCACACAAGCGTTTTTCGGTCTCTTGTCGTTCATCATGATGTCGACGTTCCTCCAGTTCATCCCGATGTTTGTCGCGGATGACCGGGACGAGAAGATTTATGCCCGCCTGTTCGCCTCACCGGTGTCACCACGGCGGTATTTCGCATCACTTCTTCTCGCCTTCTATCTCGTCGGCTTCGTCTATGTCATGCTGTTGATTGGCGTGAGTCTCGCGCTTTACGGCCAAGACGTGTGGACCCATCTCCCGACCGTCTTCGCCTTGTTCTCGGCCTATCTGCTCGTCTGTCTGGCATTTGGTGGCCTCATCGCGGTATTTGCGACGAATCGAGAGAAGGCGAACATCTTTCAAATATCGGTCACGATGGCATCCGCCATTACCGGAGGCGCGTTCATCAGTCTGCTTTGGTTACCAGATTCATTGAAACTCGTCGGACGCTTCCTACCGACCTATTGGCTAAATAACGGGGTCATCACGATGTACGAAGGACAGTTTCCGTTCCTCTCCATCCTCGTCATGATCGGCATGACCGCCGTCGTCTTCTTGTTGACGGTTCTCGTCTTGAAGAAGCGTCCACTCACCGTTTGAAAAAGCGAGTCCTCCCAAAATAAGAGAGGACTCGCTTGTTTATTGCTGCAGTGTTGGAACGACTTTTTCAAAGAAGACATCGACGAGTGTCGGGTCGAACTGCTTGCCCGCCTCTTGTTGAATGATGGCAAGCGCCTCATCAATCGACTTCGCCTGTCGATAAGGACGACCTGTCACCATGACATCGAACGTGTCGGCAATCGAGATGATACGGGAAGCGAGCGGGATTTCGTATTCACTCATCCCTTTCGGGTATCCTTTCCCGTCCCATCGTTCATGATGTGCCAAGACGATCTCAGACAAGGCGACATATTCAGGAACCGTACTTAAAATATTGTAACTGACCTCAGGATGTCGTTTGATTTCACGCCATTCGGGTTCAGTCAAGGCACCTGGCTTATCTAAAATATCGTTACTGATCGCTACTTTTCCGATGTCATGCAAGATGGCGGCCGTTCGAATCTCATTCACTTCGGCGCTTGTGAAGCCCATCGCTTCTGCGAGCTTCCCAGACAAATTCGCGACACGCTGGGAGTGCGCCTCTTCACGGGGAATCTTTTCATACAGCGTCCGCATGATCAGTTGAATCGAGTGATGGCGACGGCTTTGTTTCTCGGATACTTTATGATGGTACATCCGGTCTTCCGCTAAATTGAAGACGTCCGTCAATCCGATGGACACGTCATGCTTGACTGCCTCACCGAACGAGGCGGAAATCGGGAGTCCTTCTACCGTTTGTCCGAGGAAGAGGCGGCTCAAACGATCAGACAAATGCTTCGCCTCGTCAAGTGTCGTGTTCGGCGAGATGACGACGAACTCATCTCCACCGATACGTGCCACTTCATCTTTCGCTCGCAACTCATTCCGTAAAATATTCGACGCTTCGACGAGCAGCCGGTCTCCGATCAAGTGTCCGAACGCATCGTTCGTCAACTTCAGTCCATTAATATCGATGACGATCAGTGACAACGGATAGAATGCATCGTCGTCATAACGTTCTAGTGCTTCTTCAAAGTACCGACGATTTTTTACCCCTGTCAACTGGTCGTGATAGCTTAAATACTCGATTTCTTTCTCGTACTTTTTCTTCTCAGTGACGTCACCAATATATCCGTGCCAGAGGACATGACCGTCAGCAATCTTCTCTGGGCGGGACGACCCTAAAATCCAAATCGTTCGTCCATCCTCGGCTAATACTCGAAACTCCGCGTCCCATATCGTCAAGTTCCGATACGATTCATCAATCGACTGCATGACGTGAGGATAGTCATCGGGATGCATCCGTCGGAAAACGAGTCCGGCATCTGCCTGCACTTCTTCCGCAGAGATTCCTAACATGTCTTCAAAGCCGCGACTGAAGAATGGGAAGTTGAAGCTACCATCCGGCAACAACTCGAACTGATAGATGGCTCCCGGAATTTGATCAGACAGTTTCGTCAACAAACGGTCTCGCTCGGCCAATTTTTCTTCCAACTGAACGCGATCCGTTACATCTTTCGCGACGGCGTAAATGTAGTTTCCTTGAAGCTTACAGTGCCATTCGATCGAGCGATAGGTGTCATCAATCGTTTGGAAGCGATTGACGAAACGGAACAGTTCTCCTCGTTCCTCGAGTTCTGCGAAGGCAGCTTCTGTGATGCCATCGTCGTCTGGGTGAATCAAGCTAAGAAAGTCCATATTTTCGAGTTCGTCAATCGAATATCCGAGCACCCGCTCCCACGTATCGTTCAAATGTAAGATTTGACGCGTATTGAGCGCCATGATGCACTCCAAATCAAGTGTCGCAAACCCATCGAACATCGACTTCTTCGTCTCACCGACTTGGTGATCCGCTTTGACTAACTGCTCGAGCACGTGGACAAGATACAACTCGACAAGTCCAAGTCGATTCGCGACATCTCCTTCGTTCATAATAATGGTCAAGTCGCCATAGAGAACTCCGTTTTTCTCGATTTTAAAGAGAACGACCTCGCCGAGTGAAAAGATGCGAAGTAAGTTTTTGACGAGCCGTTTCGGTAGCGTCCCATCAATCAACGGATCAATCCCATCGAAGACGAGTGGATTCGATTGACTGAATAGTTCCCGTCGTTGGTCGGTCATCGGCCACTTCTTCCCTACCGGATGAAACCCTAACACATCGAGGCTTCGTTCTAACATCTCGTCCATGCCGGACAACGCGACCGTCGTATATGACTCCCCATCGCTTTCCATCAAATTGAGCGCGACCGCTTTCGCCCCAGTGAAATCACGAATCTGGTCAAGAAACTGTTGGTTCATCAATAAGTCGCTTCCCGTTGAAACAAAACGATGCGATACGTTCACGAGCTGTTTCAAGGCATTGTTTTCCTGTACATGTCGCGTGATGTCATGGAACATGACGGAGACAAAGCCTTTTCGTTCGCTGAAAACGGACATTTCGAACCATGATTTGTTACGGCGAGAGAAGTGTTCAAACGTCACCGTACCGCCATCACTGACGACCCGTGCCACTTGAATCATCCACTCCCGCTCGCTATATTCAAAATCCTTGAGTGCCGTCGACACTTTCTGTCCGATAAAATGTTTTCGTTTTCCCTTCATCATCTTCTCGAAGGCCGCGTTCACTTCAAAGAATTCATAGTCAATCGGCTCCGAAGCGTCGTCGTAAATCACTTTAAACTCGACGTAGCCTTGGGGCATATGGCGTAACAATGTAGCGTATGAAGAATGAATGGGGTTTGTCACGTCACTTCCTCCTCAGCAATTAATCTCAACACCTAGTTTACCTCATTTGTGATTGATTCCCTATTTTTTCCGAACTCATTCCCTTCTTCTTGTTTTAAGTTTTCGTAAACTGCATACAGATTCCTTGTCACCTTCTCGCACATTTGTTAGACTGATTTCGAAAACCGATATCGGAATTCGATAACAAGGAGATGACACGTATGGAAGACCGCGTCCTGCGAAAGCTGTTCCTCGGATTCATTCACATTCATATTTTGCATCATGCCGCTGAACATCCGGTGTACGGGGCATGGATGGTGGATGAGCTAAGGGAGCACGGATATGAAATCAGTGCCGGTACGCTCTATCCAATTTTGCACGGAATGGAGAAGGATGGTCTCCTCGTTCGCGAAAACGAGACCGTCGACGGACACGTCCGCAAAAATTACGTGACGACCGAAAAAGGGCTATCGGTGTTACAAGAAGCCCGTCAGAAAGCTTATGAGTTATTCAAAGAAATTAAGGAGTGAAGACATGACGACACAGCGTGTGACGTTCAAGACGTTACTAGAGATTTTATTCGTTTCAACCCGGCTCGGTCTGACATCGTTCGGCGGACCGGTCGCCCACCTTGGCTATTTCCATGAGGAATATGTGAGACGGCGCAAATGGATGGATGAGAAGGCATACGCCGACCTCGTCGCCTTATGTCAATTCTTGCCCGGCCCCGCGAGTTCTCAAGTCGGGATCGGCATCGGCATCGTTCGTGGCGGGATATTAGGTGGGATCACCTCGTTCATCGGCTTCACGACCCCGTCGGTCATCGCCCTCATGTTATTTGCTTTGGTCCTATCCGGTCTCGACGTCTCTGATGCCGGTTGGTTATACGGTTTGAAAGTCGTTGCCGTCGCCATCGTCGCCCATGCGATTTTAGGCATGGCGAGTAAGCTCACACCTGATGCGAAGACGAAGACGATTGCCTTCTTCGCACTTGCCGGCGTATTGCTGTGGCAGACGACGTTCAGCCAAGTGCTTGTCATTCTCGTCGCTGCTGTCGCTGGGTTCTTGTTGTTCAAGCCAGATCGTCTCGATGCGAAATCAAGCACGTTCCCGATTTCAAAACGACTCGGTGCCGTCTTGCTGTCGGTATTCGGGGCACTTCTCATCATCTTGCCGATTTTACGGGAAACGTTTGAAAACCAGGCGATTGCCTTGTTCGATAGTTTTTATCGCGCCGGTGCGCTCGTCTTCGGTGGCGGACACGTCGTCTTGCCGCTCCTCGAGCGTGAACTCGTCCCTGCAGGTTTCTTGAGTGAAGAAGCGTTCCTTGCGGGATACGGTGCCGCCCAGGCCGTTCCGGGACCATTGTTCACGTTCGCTTCTTATCTCGGGACAGTCATCAATGGGATTCCGGGTGGGATTTTGGCGACGGTCGCCATTTTCTTACCGGCGTTCTTGCTCATCCTTGGGGCCCTCCCGTTCTGGGATGCGCTTCGTCACAACCCGAAAGTCGCTGGAGCCTTGATCGGGGTGAACGCTGCGGTCGTCGGTATTTTAATTGCGGCATTTTATAGCCCAATCTTCACAAGTACCGTCAACGGTGCGATCGACTTCGTCTTTGCCGCTTTCTTGTTCGTCATGATCGCCTACTGGAAATTACCACCTTGGGCACTTGTCATCGCCGGCGTCATCGGTGGAATGTTGATCAAAATGGTGTAATCACTAAGGGACCTTGCGTCCCTTTTTTTGTGGATTTTTTTGCTCATTTGATTGTTAATCTTTTGAAACCATTCCCTCTCGTCCACTCGTTATACTGAAGAATGGATTCTAAAAAAAGGGAAATGTCCGCTTTGACTAGAAAGGAAGTGGGGGCATGAAACCGCTTAAACATACAACGTATATGCCCGGTCTGGACGGCTTACGCACGTTCGCCGTTTTGGCTGTGATTCTATATCATTTAAACGTACCTTACATATCCGGGGGATTCCTCGGTGTCGATGTCTTCTTCGTCCTGTCCGGTTATTTGATTACCGGCATCCTCATTCGAGAGTGGACGAAAACCGGCACGATCGACTTGAAAAGATTCTATATCGCCCGTTTCCGTCGATTGCTCCCGGCGCTCGTCTTGATGTTGTCTCTCGTGATGACATACGTCACGCTCTTTGACCGCTCGTTGCTTGAGACGGTACGGCAAGATTCACTCGCCGCGCTCGCTTACGTGAACAACTGGTGGTACATCTTCCATGAAGTGTCATATTTCGAGAGCTTCGGGAAACCGTCACCACTTCAAAACTTATGGTCTCTCTCAATTGAAGAACAATTTTACGCGGTCTGGCCGCTCATTCTACTCGTCGGTCTCGCCTTCCGGAAACGGTTGCTTCAGTTGGTCGCAGCACTCTTAATCGTCTCGGCGACATGGATGGCGTTCCACTACGTTCCAGAAGCGGACCCGAGCCGTGTCTACTACGGGACGGATACCCGCCTGTTCGGTCTGCTCATGGGTGCCATGCTCGCATTCGGCTGGCGGCCAGATACGTTCAAAGCGGTCATCCCAAACATCGGACGACATATTTTGAACGTGGCTGGTGCGATCTCTCTCATCGGAATCGTCGGAATCATCGTCACGGTGAATGCGTATGACGCGTTCCTCTATTATGGGGGCTTCTTACTCGTCGCCTTCTTGTCCGCAATCTTGATTGCCGCGGTCGCCCATCCGGCGACGATCTGGTCACGCCTATTTGGAAGCGCTTGGCTTCGTGTGATCGGTACGCGAACGTACGGGATTTATTTATGGCACTATCCGGTCATCATCTTGTCGACACCGCTCGAACGACTTGGAACGTTTTCACCGCTCCTTGCGGTCGGTCAGGTCGCGCTCACGTTGTTGATTGCCGAATTGTCATATCGCTTTATTGAGACACCGATTCGTCGGAACGGATTCATCGCCTCGTTCCGTCAACTCGTCTCGACACCGACGCATCCAAGTGCCCGTTTCGCGGCTACGGCTTGCGCGACGGCACTCTCACTCGTACTCGTCGGCAACTTGACCATCTTGGCCTTCTCTGAATCGAAGCCGGCACAAGATGAGATTCCGATTGTGAAAGTACCGATGCCAAAGGAAGAGACACCTGATGTGCCGAAAGAACCTGAAACAGATGATTCGGAAGAAGCGACCACAGACGTGACGCCGCCACCAACTGAAACGCCAGAGGAAAAGAGTTGTCCACCAGCGCTCGCGATCGGTGATTCGGTCATGCTCGGATTGAACGAGTACTTGGCAGATGCGTTTCCGAACATGACCATCGATGCTGAAATCGGGCGCCAAGTCCGCGATGCCATTCCGGTCGCATCTCAGTATGCATCGTATAACGCGCCAGGTCATGTCGTCTTCCTTCATCTCGGAACGAACGGGGCGTTCAAGATGGAACAACTCGACACGCTCCTCAAACAGTTCGAGCGCGCGGACCATATTTATTTAATCAACACCCGCGTCCCTCGCCCGTGGGAGAGCGAGGTCAATGAGAAGCTCGCTCGGGCAAGCGAACTTCACGAGAACGTTTCTCTCATCGATTGGCATGGTCAATCCGTCGGGAAAGAATCTTATTTCGAGAGCGATGGCGTCCATCTGAATGTGGAAGGCGCCGAAGCGTTCGGTGAAGTCTTAAATCAAGAAATCGGCTGTCAATCAAACTAGGCTCTTGCGGATGCAAGAGCCTAGTTTTTATCTTTGAACAGGTAGCGGACGAGTAGTTTCACATAAGCTAACGCTTCACGGATCACGTATCGCCCTTTTGCGAGTGGCGGAGTCGGTGCATACAGGGCATCGCTCTCGAGCTGGAAATAGAGCCTCGCAATGAGACGTGCCCGCGGGACATGAAAGTCATTCGTCACGATGGTAAGCCCCGCCTCACCTTGCCAAAACGGACGACTGTGCTGAAAGTTCTCAATCGTTGAGGTAGAGGTCGCTTCGACATGGATCCGGTGTGGTTCAATGCCTCGTGCCATCAGTTCTCGTTCGATCACAAGTGCCTCGGCCATGCCTTCGTCAGGTCCTTGTCCCCCAGTTGCAATGAGTTCTACAGTTGGATGCGCCTTCGCATAGTCAGCCGCGATGTCAATCCGATGTCGGAGCGCTCTCGATGGAGAGGTACCGTTGACCTTCGCTCCAAGAATCAATACGAAGCGATAATCCCCCGTTGCGTTCATTCTCATGTGGTCACCTACATTTCATACTTTCTCTTTTAACCATACTCTAAAGAAAGAAACGAATGCACGGATTCGGCACTTTTACAAATTTAAGTAAATATGTTGGGATTAATATGAAATAATATTCCCAATATCCAAAAAATGTTTTATGATAATGGTAATGAGACTTTGAAAGGAGGACAGGTGACCCATGACTGATTCTGATAAATGGTTATCCACCCGCTTCTTATATACACGTGATGCACGACTGTTTGCAGAGATTGAAGTCATTGAGCTCGATCCGTCACACTATAAGTTCGTCATTCATCCGACACCGCTCGGAGCCGATGAATCGTCTTATATGCGACAAGGTCCTCTCGACTCGGATCACCTTCCCTCTGCGTTCGCCGATGTGAGTCGTGTGTATGCAAGACAGCTTGATTGTTTACGTGCCGCAACCCGACTCGTGTCGTCGATTGGACCGGCCCGCTTTACCGCTCACTAAAACGTTTAGAGTGACGTCATGTCGCTTTAAACGTTTTTTGTATCACTTTGCTGATACATAATTGTTACAGTTACAGAAGCAAATATATGGTAGAATGAGACTCGGATTAATCTAGTAACAAAGGAGTTCTCTATGCAAAACTTAAAAGTTGATTCTCATAAACAGGACCCCCGCTCCAATCGAAAAAGACGCAATCATCCGAAGATCATCCTTCAACTCGTATTGATTTTATCCTTTGTCGCCTTTTTGATTGCAGGCGCCTATTTGACGCTCTCTTCTGAGAAACGAGACGTGTCTGATATGGAAAACCGCAAGCTTGCACAAAGTCCGGATTCTCCTACATTTGCACACATCATGTCAGGTTCATATATGAAACAAACCGAGTCTTTCGTCACTGATCAAATCTTCAATCGCGATGCTTGGATCAGCTTAAACGCCTTTTTAAATAAAGATGTCTTTAAGCAAACCGTCAAAAACGGAATTTACGTGTCAGATGACGGGACGATGGAATCTCCGATGAAAGAGTCGATTGATACGGATACGCTCGTGAACGACTTGACGACGTTTACGTCCCGCCTTGAAGAGCGTGGCACCGAGGTGTATTTCGGACTCGCTCCGAACAAGGCTTCGATGGCGAGCGTCGAACCTCATATGCCGGACTATATGGGCAATGAAGCCCCTCGTATTTACAAAACGGTCCGTGATCAATTGACGACGGTGCCCGGTCTGAACGTGATGGATTATCGGAAGTCATTGAACGAAGCGCAACAGTTAAGTGACGTCTTTTTCAAGACCGACTATCACTGGAACATGAACGGGGCCTATGCGGCCTACGCACAGACGGTCAACACGATGTCAAAAGATCATCCTGAAATGGGTCTAACCTTAAAACCGAACCAGCTTCGGACGAAAACGCATGAACAGCCTTACTACGGTTCATACGCACGAAGCACGACACTCCAATACGTGAAAGGTGGTGACACGTTCGAATGGATGGTACCGAAAGAAGGCTTTACGCCGAGTTCGGTCTGCTTCAATCGGACGACACCTTGTAAACCGATCACGAGCATCATCAACAAAAAGCCGCTCAAATCGGAAGAAACGTATACGGAGATGTATTCGCTCTTCCTCCATCGGAACTGGCCAATCGTGACGATGGACCAGGAACAACCGATCAATGACACACGGACACTCATCTTGAAAGACTCGTATGCGAATCCGATGCTCACCTTGTTACCTGAGCATTTCGGACATGTATCAATCATTGATGTCCGTCACTTCGACGAGTCTTCTATCGAATCCTATGTGACTGAAAACGACATCGACGTCGTCTTGTTCATCCACAACGTCAACTTGAACGAGTTCGTGAACCTGTATCATGAAAAATTGAATGAACCCACATAAAAAGTCGTTCTCCATTGTGAGAACGACTTTTTACACGTCATACAAGTTTTGTTTGACTCGTCTTTTCGGCGACCCTGCTTTCCGCAGAGAGTCCCGGAGCCGCATCGCAAACATCGCTGCTGGGTCTCCGTCGGACTCTTATTCTGCAGGAGTCAGGTCGCCACGGACGAGTCAAAACCTTGTACTCTCTTTTTTCGTTAGAATCTGAAATAAATAAACGGGTTAAAGCTACTTGCGACGACATACGAAATCGCAAAGATAAAGATGGTTGCCAAGAATCCGATGCGCATGAAGCCAGCCGTGTAGTTGACCCATAGTTTTCTACTGTTTTGTTCAAGCAAGAGCACCTTCTCGCCGAACCATTTCGGGATCGGTGTCGCAGCAATCATCGCAATGGATAGAATCACCCCGTATTGAACGAAGTAGAACATTGCTTCATGATCCCATACCGGCCCACCGTTCAAATGGAACATCGCCGACAAGTACGAAAGCGCATATGGGAAGTTATCGGCTCGGAAGAAGACCCAACCGATAATGACAACAAATAGCGTGAACGCATGCGCAAGCGCCGCTGGGAGCGCTTTGAGCCAAGCACCGAGGAACGCCCGCTCCAACATAATGAATACGCCATAGTAGGCGCCCCATGCGATGAACGTCCAACTCGCACCGTGCCAGACACCGGTCAGTACCCAGACGACCGCTAAGTTGCGATAGAGCTTCCACGCACTGCCTCGATTCCCGCCGAGCGGGATGTATACGTAATCTCGGAACCAACTACCGAGTGAGATATGCCAGCGCCGCCAAAATTCAGAGACGGACTTCGAGATATACGGATAGTTGAAGTTCTCGAGGAAGTGGAACCCAAACATCCGACCTAACCCGATGGCCATATCGGAATACCCGGAGAAATCAAAGTAAATTTGGAGCGAATAGGCGATAATTCCAATCCAGGCGAGCCCCATCGACATGTTGTCTGTACTTTGTGAGAAGATCTGGTCTGCCACATATCCAGCATTGTTCGCGAGAAGCATCTTTTTCGCCAAACCGATGACAAACCGTTGCACCCCGCTCGCAAAGTCATCCATCGTCTCTTTACGATCATTGATTTCATCTGCGACCGTCTGATAACGGACAATCGGTCCGGCAATCAATTGCGGGAACAAGGAGATGTATAAAGCAAGGTCGAGAGGGTTCCGTTGAACTTTCCCATCCTTCCGGTATACATCGATCACGTAACTCATCGCTTGAAAGGTGAAGAAGGACACCCCAATCGGGAGCGGGATTTTCGGGTCGGTCAATTCGAGTCCCGTGATGGCGTTCACGTTTTCGATGATGAAGCTCGTGTATTTGAACACAGACAACAGCAATACGTTGGCCGCGACCATGAGCCCGACGATCCACTTCGCTTTCTTCTTGTCTTCCCGATAGCGGTCAACATAGATTCCGAACAAATAGTTCATCGCAATCGATGTCAGCATAACGGCTGTATAAATCGGTTCCCCCCAAGCGTAAAACAAGAGACTGGCAATCAGCAGAATCGTGTTTTTCAAAAAGCGTGGAGATACATAGTATAAGATCAAAACAATCGGTAAAAACCAAAATAAAAAAATCGTTGAACTGAAAAGCATGGATTCCCTCCTTTCTCAAAAAAAGAATAGACTGCCCCGAGGGACAGTCTATCATCAATCAACGTGTGAAACGTTCGACGATTGCGTCGACGATTCGGCGTGACGCCTCCCCGTCCCCGTAAGGGTTAGACGCTTTTGCCATACTTTCATATGCGGCTTGATCCGATAACAACTCATCGGCGAGTCCGAAAATGACTTCTTCCTCGACTCCAGCGAGTTTCAACGTTCCTGCTGCAACGCCTTCCGGACGTTCTGTCGTGTCACGAAGAACGAGAACCGGTACACCGAGTGACGGTGCTTCTTCTTGTACGCCACCTGAATCTGTCAAGATGAGGTGCGAACGTGATGCGTAGTTGTGGAAATCAAAGACATCGAGCGGTTCAATCAAGTGAACGCGGTCTAAGTCATTTAAGATTTCACCAGCAAGTTCGCGTACGATCGGGTTCATGTGAACCGGGTACACGACTTCGATGTCATCGTACTTTTCAATCAAACGACGAACCGCGCGGAACATGTTGCGCATCGGCTCTCCAAGGTTTTCACGACGGTGTGCCGTCAAGAGGACGAGACGCTTGTCTTGCCCCGTGATCTCGTTGAGTAACTCACTGTCATAGTCTTCTTGAACTGTCGTTTTCAAGGCATCGATTGCCGTATTCCCTGTCACGAAAATATCGGCTTCTTTCTTGTTCTCACGAAGCAAGTTTTCCGCTGACGTGTCCGTCGGAGCGAAATGAAGGTCTGCCATGACGCCTGTCAATTGACGGTTCATTTCCTCAGGGTAAGGTGAATACTTGTTGTATGTGCGAAGCCCTGCTTCTACGTGACCGATTGCAATCTGGTTATAGAATGCAGCGAGTGATGCCGCGAACGTCGTCGTCGTATCACCGTGAACGAGAACGATATCCGGTTTCGCTTCTTTCATGACTTCGTCGAGTCCGTGAAGGACACGTGTCGTCACATCGAAGAGCGTTTGGTTTTTCTTCATCACGTCCAAATCATAGTCCGGTGTGATTTTGAAAAGTTGAAGGACTTGATCGAGCATCTCACGATGTTGAGCTGTGACGACGACAATCGGTTCGATCCCTTCACGTTGTTTGAGCTCTAACACGAGCGGGGCCATTTTGATAGCCTCAGGGCGTGTACCGAATACGGTCATAACTTTAATCATACAGATTCTCCTTTAAGCGTTTTTCGCGGCAAGATAATCGTCTCACCGACATCATCTTGGTCCACAATCGTCGTGCGTTGCGCCATCTTCTGTTGCTTGAATTCCGATTGACGCTTCGCATCCAACGTGCGGAACCATTTCAAGAATTTCATATACTCGTCTGCGACCTCATCCACGGGTCCATATTCGCGAATCTCTCCGTACTCGAGCCAGATGGCTTGTGTACAGAATTGACGCACTTGGGATACCGAGTGACTGATAAAGAAGATCGTCTTCCCTTGATCTTTGAACTCGTTCATCTTGACGAGACAACGATCGGTGAACGTTTGGTCCCCAACGGACAACGCTTCATCGATGACGAGAATATCAGGGTCGATGTTGATGGAGATGGCGAAGCCAAGACGTGACTTCATCCCGCTCGAGTACGTTTTAACCGGTTGATCGATGAAATCGCCGATATCGGCAAACTCGATAATTTCCGGGGTAATGTCTTTGATTTGCTGCTTGTTCATCCCGAGCATGAGACATTTCAGTTCAATGTTCTCCATCCCAGTCAAATTGCCGTTTAGTCCAGAGGAGATGGCAATCAATGACGGTTTGCCTCGAAGCTCGATGCGTCCGTGTGTCGGTGGAATCACGTCAGAGAGAAGGTTCGACATCGTCGATTTCCCAGAACCGTTAATCCCTAAAATCCCGACGACCTCTCCGGGCGGAACTTCGAACGTCACATTACGAAGCGCATAAAACTGTTTCCCGTTCGCACGGTTGAACAAGACTTCTTTCAATTTATCACTTTGCTTACGATACAACGTGTATCGCTTCGAGACATTTTCGAATTTGACTTGATAGCTCATACGTCACTGCTCCTTAAATATAGTCGATAAAGTAGCGACGGAAACGCACGTGAATCGCTGAACCAATGAGGAACGTCACGAGGGTGAAGCCCCAGAAGTAAAGACCATAAGTGAGATTTTGCATAATCCAATCCGTTCCGAGGAACATCGAGCGATAGCCTTCCACGAGATAGTAGAGCGGGTTGGCCATCAAAATCAATTCCAGTTTCCCAGTCGGTTGCCAAAAAATCGGTAATAGATACAGCATCATCCGAATAATTTGTGACAGCAAATTTTGAAAATCTCGGATGATTGTGGCTAATGCGGAAGTCAACAGTGCGAACGCATATAAAAACGCAAGCGCACTAAACAGTAAGTACGGGAGGAACAAGATGTTCCATCCTTCACTGATCCCAAACGCCATCATTAAGATAAAGGCGATGACGACCATGGCCACGTGTCGGTATAGCTCCGACAAAATGACATAGGCCGGTATCGTACTGATTGGAAAACTCATCTTCGAGACGAGGGCAATCTTAGAAAAAACGGATCGAGATCCGCTGACAATGGCCGGTCCAAAGAAGAACCATGGCACAATCCCTGAGACGAGCCATGGTAAGAACGGGACATCCCCAACGTCTCGACCCGCACGTAAACCGAATCCGAAGACGAGCCAATAGATGGCGATTTGAATAATTGGTGTGATGATTTCCCACAAGTAGCCAAAATACTGCATCGAGTAACGACTTTTCGTTTCATAGACAGAGAGTCTCAAAATGAGATAGAGACTCTCCCAAAGTTCAATGAAAACTTGTTTCGATGCTTTGATCATATTGGGCACCTAACGGTTTAGGCCAACGTGACTTTCCCGTTGACGTAGTTGTAAAGGTTTCCGTAGTTTACAACGGCAAGGTCGCTGTCATCGGCCTTCACGATATTACGCGTGTCGAAGATCATCGGGCGACGCATCGCGCCGTTCAATTCTGCGAAGTCGAGTGCTTTGAACTCGTTGTGGTCAACGAGGACGAGGACGAGGTCCGCATCTTGGATCGCTTCTTCTTTCGAGACGAGGTCGAAATGTTTCGAAGAAGAGACTTCGACGTGTGGGTCGTGGACGGCTACGTTCATGCCGTCAGCGAGCATCAATTCGATGATGTCGACCGCTGGGCTTTCACGCATGTCGTCAACGTTTCCTTTGTACGTCACGCCGAACGCCGCGATTTTCGCGTTGTCTTGTCCTGCGACGAGTTTCTTGACGTTCTCGACGACGTAAGCCGGCATCGATACGTTCGTGTCACGTGACAACTTGATGATCTTCGCGAGTTCTGGTTGCTTCGCGACGATGAAGTATGGGTCGACCGCGAGACAGTGACCACCTACACCCGGTCCTGGGCTATGCAAGTTGACGCGTGGGTGTTTGTTTGCCATCTCGATGACGTCAAGCACGTTGATGTCGAGGGCGTTACATACTTTCGCGAGTTCGTTCGCGAGGGCGATGTTCACGTCACGGAATGTGTTTTCCATGAGTTTAGACATCTCAGCTGTTTTCGCATCCGTCTTGATGATTTCACCTTTGACGAACGTGCCGTACACTTTCGCACCAGCTTCTGCACATGCTTCCGTGATCCCACCGACGATACGGTTGTTGTGAACGAGCTCATGCAAGATTTGTCCTGGGAGGACGCGCTCTGGGCAGTGTACGAGGAAGATGTCTTCGCCGACTGTGAATCCAGCAGCTTCGACGAGCGGCTTCACATGGTCGTCCATCGTACGTGGCTCGATTGTTGATTCCACGATGATGACGTTTCCTTTTTCAACGTGTGGAAGCACGCGTTTCGTTGCTTCAAGAACGTACGTAAGGTCACATGATTTGTGCTCGTCGTCGTTGTTTGGTGTCGGTACCGCGATGATGAACGCGTCCGCTTTTTCTGGCTCGAGTGACGCACGGAATTTACCGTTTGCGACAACTTCTTTCACGACTTCACCAAGACCTGGCTCTTCGATGTGAATCTCGCCACGGTTCAATTTATCCACGACGGACTGATGAATGTCTACACCGAGTACGTCTACGCCATACTGGGCGAAAACGGCTGATGTAGGGAGTCCGATATATCCTAATCCGATTGTACAAACTTTCATAATTGAAATAACCTCCATAGATTAGTGACACGTGTCACCGAATGTTGCAAAACATTTCATATTGTTTAGGATTTCACCAAAAATCAAACCCATTATACTCCCGATACGAATTGAGAAGCAATTACATTTTCATGACAATACTGTATTAACGGGATGGGACCGAGTAAGATTTTACACCTAAATGATGTTCTGTGCATAATGCGACGGCACGCACATCCCCACTACTATAACAAACTTCAGGCAATATTGACCAATTCGGTAGCGACATATTCGCAAACGTCAGTCGCTCAAATTGTTCATCCGTCACATGGCTCCGCAGTTCCTGACGCGTATACGGCGCCATCAAATAGACACGGATGACGACGTCTTCGGGGAATTCGGCAATGAGTGTGCCGGCCCGCTCGAGGTGTTCGCCGATGACGATCCCCCGTTCCGCTGCATGTTGATTCAATATACTAAATGAAAAATAACGAAGCGCTGCTTCCCGTACCGACGCACGGATATACGCGCGTTGTTCAGGAACCGTCTCATAAAATAAACTCATCATCGAGGTCTGAGCGTCGATTTTTCGCTCGATGAAGCGTCGAATCGAGGCTTCCATCGTCGGAATGGCATCGAGCCGCTTGATGACGGAAAGACGTTGGTCGACCGAAAAATCTTGGCTGACCGCTTGGCGAGAGACAGAACGTTCTCGCACTTGGCGATAATAGATCGCATCCGTCTCGGAAGGCAATATCTTCACTTCAGGCGTATACGTGGAGAACAGCGTTGAGAAATAAACGACATCTTCCCCGCTCCTTAAGGTCGGTTCGTAACGCACTTGTTTCGCATAGACGGCCGGGACAAGTTTACACGCGTTGAGCGTCAAGAGTTGTGACATTTGCTCGTACGTCGTCTCTTGTCCTGTCAGGCGTTCGAACTCCCGATGGAGGGGTGAAGGAAGTGCTTCGCCCGATGGACTGCGGTCTTGAATATCGGCAATCACGATTCGATTCGGTAATGCTTGTTCGAATAGTCGCTCGACGTAAGTCGGGCTGAACGTATCGTCCTCGTCTAAAAACGTCACATACTGCCGTGTCGACGCGTCAATGCCTTGATTTCGGGCGATGCTGACATTCGCCTCTTCAACTTCGAGACGGACGACGTCGACATCTCGACCGAACGACTCACTGACGGTTCGCAATGCCTCACGGTTCGGACCGTTGAAGACGAGCACCCATTCAATCAATGAGGCATGGATCGTTTGAGCTTCTAGTGACGCAAGGCAAGCACGCAACAATTCTTCCGAATCATGTGAAGCGACGATGACACTGACGCCACGTTTGATGGAAGAACCGTCGAGCCAATTCGGGGTCGGCATCGTCTCAAAGTGACGATTGACGGTCTGGACCCATGCCTTTTTCTCCAATTGGATGTCGTTTAGCTGTTCCTCATACGTTTTCATGATGGATTCCCTTCACGCTCAATCTTTGTGATGAGCTTACCGGCGAGCGGGATGGCTTTCGCACGATCAATCACATGCTTCATCCGCTCCACTTCTTCCGTCATCGTCTTCACTTTATTCTGCTCAGAAGCTGCCGTCTTCCGCCACTTTTCGGCGTTCGCTTGGGCTTGACGCAATTCTTTTTCGAGTTCTTTCATCTTTTGGACCGTGTTTTCTTTTCCACGAATCTGTTTCGCGCCCTCTTCGAGCACTTCTTGTTTCAACGTTTCCATCTGGTCTGTCATCATTTGCAACTGCTCACGTAAAAAAGCATTCTCACGTTCTACATATTCAACTTGTTGACGTTCCATACTCGATGTCCTCAGCTTTCTATGTCCCATGCACCCATTCGGAGACGGACCGCATGTTGATCATTTTGGAATTTAATGGCGAGCTTCACATATTTGGCGTCTAACTCTTTCGGGACACGTTGTTGCAACGTGTTCATGCCCGTCCGAAGCGTTTGACCAAAGGCTGCCTTCTTCAAGTTTTTCTTCGCATCATATTGCATGATGTAGAGTTCGATCGGCGTGTCTTCATCTGACAACAATTCAATCGTCCCTGACACGTGGATGAACGGTGCGTTCCCGAGCGTCGCATCCTTTAAGAACTCACTCGATGGAGGTGAACTGAAGCTCTGGTTGAAGAGCTGGATATATCCATTCTCTCCATGTAACGGCTCGACGTCGACCTCTGCCTTGAATTGATTCTCCCTCAGACTGAACAACTCTGTGTTGAACGGGACGAAATAGTGATAGATGAACGGTTTGATCGTCACCGATCGCGGTTGGTGCGCTTCTGGAATCTCCAGTTCGACCTGTTCCGCCTCAATCGCCGTCTCCTCTAACAAATGCGACCAGTTTTGAGCCGTCCAGTCATTCCAGATGGAGACGACCTGATGGTTCGGCTTGTCGCCCTTCGGCATCGCTTGGTGAACGGAGTCTTCCACTTGGAGAAGTTCGTGCATCCGTTCGACTTGGCTCGGCACGACCGCATCGAGCATCAATCGCCAGTTCAGCGGCGCCGGCGTCACGGTCGGTAAAAGCGGCGAATCGCTCCATGCGAAACTCTCTTTGACCAGGTGGGGAGGCGTCGGACCGAACACCTCATCGAAGGCAACCTTCATGAGGTGACCTTGTCGTTTCAATTCATAGGGCGCTTCGAGAATATGGCGCAACACGTCACGGTCGAACAGTGGTTGAACGAGCAACATCTCATCCATGAAGCCTTGTCGTGCATACGCATGGAAGTGCTCCACTTTCAACTCGAACCACGCCGCCTCGAGACGTCCGCTCCAATCACGGTCTTCGTACGTATCAAACAACCGTTCTAACATCGCCTCGACTTGTTCGCGCTCTGCTTCACCAAACCCTTCGAACGGACGAATCGCCCGTCTCGAGAGCTGTTGTTTCGCCTCATGCTCATCCATCGTCTCTTTTAAGAAAATATGCTTGCCGTAGAGCCAGTCCGAACCGTGTTTCCCGATTTCAACGTAGTCCGTATCACGTGCCCGTCCAGTCGGAATCGATTCATATGCGCTCAAGTTTCCTTCTGTCGCATCGAACGACTGGGCCACTCGTTTCGATAATGACAAGTGGAGATCTGTGACAGGCGGCTCTGCCTCGACAAGTTCGGCTCCTTCAAATAACTGACGTGCCAGTTCTGCCTCGTTCCCATCTAATGAAGGAACGTGAAGGCGTACTGTCTTCCCTGCCTCGAGTGCAAGCTTGGTGAAGACGAGGTCAAACGCCGAACCCGCAAACGGAAGATTTACCGTTTGATAAGGTGGAATCGAGTGACGTAACGCCTTGATCCACGTCGCATCAAAATCTTCCCGTAATGTGTTCGTCCCCATCGGCAGATCGTCCCATTTCTCGATGGTCACGTCCCCATCTTTGACAGTGAGACGCTCGCCTGCAGCGAGTCGCTTCACGCCTTCGATACGTGAGTTACGTCCAAACACATGACCTACAAATCGCATTTGCGAGACAGCTTCAGACGACACTTCCGTTTTACCGGCCCGCTCTGCCACTTGACGGAGCGATGTACCGACGACAATCGGGTCCGTCGTGTAGTAGACCGGGATGACGTTATTGAATGGGACCGATACGGTAAACGTCTCTTCGAATTGAAGGGAGATATAGTGACCGTGTGGCTCGTCACGTGTTGCGTCAAACCAGCCGATGCGTGCATCGAGCGGTTCTTTCGACAACACATGGGTCACCCCGTCACGCTCTGTCAACTCGACGTGTCGGGTGGTGGCTTCATACAAAAAATAACTCATGGGATGCTCCCCTTCTCTTTGTTTTCAAAAGAAGCAAACCCGCGATGGCGGGCTTGCTGATTATGAATGGACGGCATTCAGTTCTGCTAGTAAGAGCTCCTCTAATTTCGGAGCGAGCGTTTCAATCGCGAAATGGTGATGCGCATACGCTTTATAGGCCTCTGTCGCTTCCAAGAGACGCGCTGAATCCCCTTTGAACGAACGGATGATGTCGACGCCTTCTAACACGTTTTCCATCAACACATCGTCCGGGTAAATCGTCTCACTCCCCGTCCAATGACGGATGATCGGATACGTACCAGACGTCATCGCTTCAGCCGGCGCCAAGTGGAAACTTTCCAAGTCACTCGTCGACAGCACGAAGCCGATTTTCGTCAACCATTCCGGAACGTCATCCCCGTGTCCATCGAAGCGAACGCTCTCTTTGAAGATTGGTTGCTCCAATCGCTCGAGCAAGCGGTCGTAGTAGGCACGCTCGTCTTCTCGCTTGTTGATCCAGTAGATGTCGTTTGGATGATGGCCTTTGATAAAGAGTTTGTATCGTGGGTCATCTTGTAACAACGTTTCGAGCATATCGAGCGCGAGGTCGAGACGCTTCAATTTCGGATTGACCCCGATCATCCCTAAGTGGAACGTCAAGTCTTCCGTTTCTTTCGGTTGGACGAGACGCTTCCCGTCGACGGCGTTATAAATCATCGTCATCTTGTGACGCGGGATGCGGAAGAGACGATACATCTCTTCAAGCATATATGGCGACACCAAGATGATGCGGTCGATGTTATGAAGGTTGTATTCACGTGGGAACGGTGTTTCTTTCTCTTGTCGGTGGATGCGAACGATCATCGTCTGATGCGGCTTCTTATGATGCGAGTACCAGACGGCGTTCCCGAGACCCCATTCACAGAAGATGATGTCTGCTTGCTCGAGACATGCCTTACTGTGATTCACGTCATGAATCTTATGTCCTTCCCATTGGTCGATCAAGACGTTGAAGCGCGGGTTGTTCTGGAAGTAGTCCATGAACAGGCGCAAGAACTTGAAGTCATGACCGGCGAAGAGAAGATTGATCTTCTTCATCGACCAAAGCTCGTCACGAAGACGTGCATACGTGTTACTGAACGTATAATACTGCGACATCTCATAGAGACGCTTTGCCGCGTCAGCGTACACCTCTTCGTCCGTGAGCGCGAGACGCGCCTTCTCGATGAATGCGTCTTCCGAGTTGACGAAGAGCGGATAGTCTTCCCCGAGAATGAGTTCGTGCATCGGGTTGCGGTTCAAGAGGACCGGTTTACCGAGCGAACCATATTCGAGCAATTTCGTCGAAAGCTCGAGACTTGCGTCAAGCTCTGGATGACGCCACGATACACCGATCGCACTACGGTCGATGAGCGTCTCGACGTCCGCACGCGGAATGCCTTTCAACCAATGAATCCCCTCTTCCGATTTCAGACGCGCTAACGTCTCTTGTTTGAAGTTCGGGTTGTTCGGGTCTTGGTTGAACTTGTCTCCCGCAATATGGAGCTCGGCCGGATACGTCTCGCGTAACTTCGCGAACGCATCTAAAATCTCGGTCGTGTACCAAAGCGGCGCGAACTTTCCTGTATAGACGAGGCGGTCGTTCGGTTTTGTGAACGTCGGCTGCGTCCCTTTCCCGTTCGGAATCATCGGATTCAAAATCAAGAACGGGCGGTCCGTCGGCAAGAACGACTCGAAGTACGTCTTCATCGCCTCGGTTTGGCAAAGCATCCGGGCCGAACGCGACGCAATCTGACGAAGGCGTGCGAGTTCTTCTTCCGACGCTTGTGTATGGTCGTGCGTAAAATCCGTGATATATGTCCACGTCTTCGCCATCGTCTGTTCATATTGAGACAGATCGTACGCCAACTGGAATCCACGGACGAACGCCAAGTCATAGCCGTCTTTTGTCATCAACTCGTCGATGACTTGTGCTGCCTCATCCGCTTGAAGGACGCCACGTTCGTGGTAAGGCGTCCCTTTCTTCGATGAGTTTGCTCCGAACAAATCGATGAAGCGAACGTTCGGCAACTCTCTGATGCCCGCCGTGACTTCTGGCTTGGTGATCGAGCGTTTGAGAAGGACATCGACGTGAATCGATGGGTCCTGCTTCAACATCGAGACGACGGAAGTCAGCCAGATGGCCGACCCGTCAATCAAGTTTAAGTTGACATCCCCATAAACGAGGACGCGAAGTGGTGTCGTCATAATTGTACCTCCTGAGCGACTGCTGTTGGCATCTCGCTCCCTGCTTTTACATATTGATACGGGTCTGTACTAAAGATTCGTTCACCGGATTGAGCCAACTCTTTTAACGTCGAGTCTGTTGCGAGGACGTCAAGCGCTTCCCGGACGCTATAGAAGCGGAGAACGTCCGGCTTCATGATCGAACGTGAAGGCGTCGCGTCGAACACATAGCGATATGTGCCATCCGAATCGACCTTCTCGAGTGAATCGTTCCAAGTGAAGTAGTCCTCTTTCGTCAAAATGTTCGCTTCCGCATAGCGCGTCGCCAACATGTAGTCGGAGATGTAAGAAGGACCATAGTAATCTGCCGTCTGAATGTAGGCCATCCAATCAAAGCCGTCCATGATTTCAGACAAGGCGTTGTACTGCGGCAAGTAGCTGAGCATGAATGTCGAGATATCCTCGGTGTTGTATGCCTCGTATACATCTAAATGTCCTTCGAACTTGTCGAGGAAGACGACGAGATGTTTGTGCTCGTAGTCCTGTGCACGGAACGTGTCGACGACACGGTTCATCTCTTCTGTCGAGCGGACGAATGCGACGAGCGCGACTTTCGGATGGTCGACACGATACGGGAGTCCGATCGTGCTGACGACTTGTGCGAGACGTTGCGTGTACGTGTGGTTCTTGAGCACGTGACGCATGCCACCCATCGCCACGTCCTCATAGAACGCATCGTCGGTGAGCAGTTTACGGAACGTTTCTTCGAGCATCTCATCGCCCTCATCGAGGAAGACATAGTCGCCGAGCATCTGTTTAACACCGACCGAACGCGTACTGACGACCGGTGTCGCACAAGCGAGTCCTTCAAAGACACGGCGCGAGAACATCGTCGGTGAATCGTTGACCGAGTTGACATTCAGCATGACTTTAAAGCCTTTATACGCTTTTGCGATTTGATTATATTTCAAGCTACCACGTATTGATTGACGGAACTGTTCAGGGAACTGAAGTTGGTCCGTCTCGCCACGCTGGTTCATCTCGTAGTTGCGGTCATAAATGACGAGACCATACTTGTCAGCAGCTGCGAACAAGCGGTCCATGTCAATCCGACGCGACTCGTGACGGTTGGCGTAATAAGAGCCCGCGAAACAAGCGTACGGTTCACGCGTTCCCGGAAGGCGAATCGGGTTATGCTCTTTCGGCTGTGCCGCAAACGGCAATGCGCCGACACGGTCATGCCCACAGTCACGCTTATAGTTCTCGAGGATGTTCGCATCCGTCGTATAGACGAAGTCAAAGCGTTTTGCCGTCTCGATGAAGCGATCGTAGTGAATCGGGTCCTCTTTGTTCCAAAAGACGGTCGGGACGTTGTTCAGACGGCACCAATCAAGGAGTGCATCGAGGTCTTCCCACGTGTTCGTCCCATACTTGACGATCTTCTTCTCCCACGTCTTGTCGTTCCCTTTCCATGCGGATTCGACCATGAGGAAGTCAGGCTGGCGGTCAGCCAAGACGGCTGGCCAATCGTCTGGTGAGAAGGTGATCAACTCACACTCCGGACGATACGATGCCGTCGTGAACTCATCGAAGATGGCCGCGACTTTCATCTCATGCAACTCACGTGGTGTCGTCTCAAACAGACGTGCCTCACGCGGGTCCACCCATTCCGGCACTTGCGTGCGGTCGGTGATAATCTCTTCACTGACGCGGATGCCTGTGACGAGTGTCTCACCTTGTCCATCCACACGAAGGGCGAAACGGAGGTAGCGGACATCTTTTCCGAACTCGAAAATCTTCTCGCTACCGAGCTGGACTTGTTGCATCGACAATCGTTCCGTCAGCGAATACGAAATGATATAAAGGACGACGCCTGTGTTCGCACCGAGCTCACCATCGACTGTGACACGATAGCGATGGTTCGGTCGGACAGTATACGGGTTCTCTTTCGGGAGAACCGTGAAGCGGTTATTCGTCTCCATGTAAGACACATAACGGCGCACATCCGGCTCGATGTCCAATACGAGACGAAGACCATTCGGATCTTGTTTCAATTTAATCGACTCCGGTGTCGGAATCGTCCAATATGTCGGATCTAAATCAAACTGCTCCGTACGACGGACGCTGTTCTCACGGATGACACCAAGCTTGAGGTCTGAAATCGCACCATCACCGTAGAAGCGGATGAAGTAGCGGACCGACTCGTGGCTAGGTGTCAGGCTCAAGACGTTACTGAAGCCGAGTGGCACTTCAATCAGTTGATCGCGCTCACCGTGTGCATACGTCGCCACAAACAATGTCGCTTTCGCCGTTTGAGATGCATCTCCTTTTAAATAGAAGCGATATACATAGTCGTCCATGTCGGCAAGCGAGAAGTCGATACCGCGCTTCGTATCCACGTGTGGAAGAGCCGCTTCTTGCACGCCGTAGTGCTCGTACTGACTACCTTGCCCTGTCACGATGATGGCCTCGTCTGAAAAGTCGACGAGGCGTCCAACAGGAGAGATTAATTCAAGCGTTGAGGCATCCAGCTCGATCATCGCGTCAAAGTCGGCATCGGCAACGGCACTACCCATCCCTTCCACGTTCCATAGCGGTTGGCCATCGACGAGGAGTGATTGGATGAGGGCGCGCCCCTTGCCTTGCGTTTGGATGACGAAGCGTGTCTTCGTCTCATTTTCACGAAGGGCGACCGTCGTGCGGACACCGTCACTCACACGGACGACACGTGTCCGTTCTTCGTCGTTATACAACATCACGAGTAGCGTGACTTCGATGTCACCACTCTTTTCAACGTTCAAGCTCGCGTCAAATTCACGAATCGACGGATTGAGCTGGAACGAATCCGGGCCAGGGACGCCGCGGAACGACGAGGCACGTTCGCCATACGTCAAAAATTGCTTCTCAGCCATCGTTGAAACGAGCGCTGCACCATCGAGTTCGTAGTTTGCAGATGTACGTGCGTACCAAGATGGGACGACCTCGACGAACTGTCTCGTCTGGACTTGCGTCTGTGTCCCTTTCATCAACCGACGACCGATGCGTTTGCCGCGCTGCATGCCTAGGTAGACACCGCGTTTCACTTTTCGTTTCCAACTCATGGGGGTTCCTCCAAATTCATTATGGCATCGTTTTCTCTTTAGCCGATGCCCTGTTATTTGAAACATCACGTTTCGACACCCATTGATTATAGCAAACGCTCAATTCAAAAGGCAAAATCAACTGAATGACAAATCGAATACAAAGAGGACATATGTTCAGAATGCTTCGATTATGATGAATTCACTGGAACTAACCTACTTTACAAACAAAAGAAGTTTCTTTTGAAATTCCCTTCGGCACACCGCTTTCCTGGGGCGGTCAGCGAGCCGCATCGCTTTCAGCTGCTGGGTCTCGCCTTGCCCGCTCTCCCCAAGGAGTCGGCGTGCCGTCGGTCATTTTCAGTCGATCATCGTCATACACCAAAATGAAATATAAAATCGCCCTCCATTTTCACTGAAAAATAGTATTGTGAGCTTTTCGGTAAATACTTATCCGCAGATACCTAGCAACCATACGTGACACTTCTTCGGAACTGATTGTGGAAAGAATGAGTAAAAATAGCTTTTCACTCAAAAAAACAGGGCACCCGATAAGGATGCCCCGCCTAAAAAATCTTATTTTGCTACGTCGACGATACGACCTTCAACCGTTGGTGTGATCTCACCAAGGTCGAGCATGTGGTCGCGGAGGTTTTCCCAGTCGCTAAGACCGAGGTCCGTTACACGTGCATCTTTGAATGCTGCTTCGAACTCGACATAGTTGTCGCCGCCCGTCGCTGTGTAGTAGTTCGTCGCAACTTTGTACATACCGCTCGGATCGATGGCAACATCCGTCGTTCCGTTGTTGTATGTCACTTTCACGATACGCTCGTTCGCTGGCTTCGAGCTGTCGAACTCGACTTTCAATCCTGATACTTGGAGGAAGCCGCCGCTCTCACGTGGGTAAACGCTCACGCTGCGCTCGAGTGCCGCGAGCAACTCAGAACCTTTGAGGTTCATGACAGCAAGCGTGTTACCGAACGGAAGGACTGTGATGACTTCACCTGTCGTGACAGGACCTGCATCGATGCTCGAACGAATACCGCCTGAGTTTTGAACTGCCGCGATGATGTCTGCATCGTAGTCTTTCGCTTTCGCGAGCATGCCGTCTGCGATCAAGTTACCGAGAGCTGTCTCTTGTTTACGTACACTTGGTGCTGAAATGTCACCTTCGTCACGTGGGTTTTCAAGTGCAGCTGTCAACGTGACACCAATCGGGTCGTTGCTGATCTTGTCGACATCTTCTTTAAATGGTGCGAGAAGTGAAACCGCGCGAGCGTCTGGCTCGAGTACTTTCACGTCGATCAACTTACCAGCATGCGAAACGATTTTTCCGTCTTTGTCGAACTCGACGTCAAGCGTACCGAGGAACTCACTGTACTGGAAGGCTTGGACGATGAGCGTCGGCTCTGTTTTATTTTCTGAGATGACGACAGGTGTGCTCAAGCGTGAATGCGTGTGGCCACCGATGATGACATCGATACCGTCAACGTTTTCAGCGAGAAGCAAGTCGTTGTCGACTGTCGGGTTGTCGTTGTAACCAAGGTGCGAGACTGCGACAATTTGATGGACGCCCATGTCTTCAAACGCCTTGACCGCTTTCTTCGCCTCATCGATATAGTTTTGGAACTTGATTGGACCTGGGCTAGCGATGTCAGCCGTTTCTTCTGTCGTCAAACCGAAGAATCCGACTTTTTTCCCGTCAACCACTTTGATGACGCCCTCATAGAGACGACCGTTGTAAGCCTTCTCAGTCGTTTCATCACGGTACAAGTTCTTCATGTACTGATCGCCAGAATAATCGACGTTCGAGCTGACGAACGGGAAGTTCGCATAACGAACGAATTGTGACAATTCTTTATGACCTTCTTCTGTTCCGAGGTCGAACTCGTGGTTACCAGGTACCATCAAGTCGTACTTCATGTAGTTCATCAACTTGAGGTCAGCTTGTCCTTTGAACTCGTTGAAGTAAAGTGAACCAGAGAAGACGTCTCCCGCATCGATCAACAAGCTATCTGGTTTTTCAGCACGAACTTGTTTGACAGCTGTCGCACGGTTCGGAGCGTACTTGAGCGCCGCATGCGTATCGTTCGTATGCATAATTGAGAGGTCGTATCCTTCTACTTTATAAGGAACGTCGAGTGTCACGGTGCGGCCTTTATGCGTGTAAGAAGCCGTCGCGACGAATTCACCAATCTTGTCTGTCGAAAGGTTTGTCCATTTCACCGGTTGACGGAGGACACGGTCGACGAATTGGATTTGAAGCGTGTTCAACTGGCCAGTCAATTGCTCGCCATGTTTGAACGTCCAGTCCCCTTTTGGAGGAATGATGGCTTTCGGATAGTTAACGACGCGTACTTTTTTCTCGAAGTACTGGTTCTTCCATTTAATGTATCCTTTAGCAACTTGATATGTACCGAGTTTGTCCATGTCGACTGTCGATTTGTACCAATAGATTTTGTTCCCTTGATACGTTTTGTCGAGCGCTGCGTCAAGATCCCCGTCTGTGACGAAAGCCGCTTTCAACTTGATTGTCTTTTTGGCAGGAGCCGCTTCTGTCACGACCGCCGGGGCGATCACCGATGCCGTGAGCGTTGCTGCGAGCATTCCTTGATAGAACTTGCGTGTTTTTGAGTTCAACATGCAGATATTCCTCCTTTGAATATGTATGAGTCGACCGTACCGAAGTCACACCCTCGATTTTCACCTCCTCTGACAGATGTCTGACATCAAGCCAATGGAAGCGATTACAAAACCTGTATAGACTTCATCTTTAAAGATACGCAATCTCACAAAATAACACAATTACTTTTCTGTAAATATTTCGTTATTTCTTGTCAGAATTGAAAAAGAAGATACCAATTGGCATCTCCTCCTCATTTCCTTATAGCGTCTCACTTATTTCCTCACTCACACCTTTCGGCATTTCGACGGTACGAGATTGACCGTTCGACAAGGAGTAGTTCACGACGTAAGCCGTCTCTGTCTCCATCACGTTCGAGAACGTGACGCGTGTCCCTGTCTTCGAAAGATGGAACAAGGTGACGAACGAGGTGCCTTTCCCAGTTTTTGTCGAAACGACTTGGTGACGTGGCTTCCATTCGAAATCACGATAGGCGACAAAACTCGGTTCGATTCGCACCGTCCCCGTCGAAGCGATTGGTAATTGAATCATCTGGAGTGTTCGCCCTTCCGCATCACGGAAAAGCATCTCGCCTTCACGCTCTTCGACCGGTTCAAGACCGACTCCGAGATGGAACCGTTGCGTGAACGGGACGCGGGCGTCACTTTGAATCGTATCCGCGACGAGCACGGTGCCGTCTAAATCGTGTGCGATGCTTCGCGTATGATGAATCCCTTGCCCCATCAAGTCACTGAATCCACTCGCACGTTGTAATCCATCGACTTCCTCGACCGAAGTGATCCCGCTTTTCCCGATCGTACTCGAATGGAGCGTGAGCTGACGAGATCCCATGTTCACCGTGTTGTGCGCTTCGACACGGACGGCAGTATCTCGCTCCGGTCGGTTCGTATACCCATATCGTCCGGTCTCGACGATGAAATCGCGTCCAAATCCGTACAGGTCGATGCTGAGATCATCTTGATGTTTATGGGCCGTATTATGGAACCCTGCCGTCATCATGAGCGAGACCGCATCGGCGAAGGGCTCATTCTCTCCCCAATGTTCGCGCAACACCGCGTATTGCGTATCGAGTTGCTTCACGCGTTCCGTCGGTCGCTCCCCTTCCGCTCCTCCCGTCACCGCATAGAGCAGTTCAGGATAGTCACGCAATGTCGAAATCATCGACGTCGTCCGCGGTTCCCCCGTCGTGTCTCCGAAGAGTGGAAGCGTCCGGTTCGGTTTCATCAAATGGACGAGCGTCTCTGGCATTCGTTTGACGGCCTCTAAGCGAGGGGATGTCACGAAGCCGTTCGCTTCGATCCATCGGTTGAAGCGATACAGCATCTCATACGTATACACCTGATAACCCGGCGAATGCTCCAGATGGACGTTGTCAGGACTTAAGGAGTGGTCCAACTGTGTCGTCAACCGCGTAGTCGCAAGCTCATTCCAAACACTTGATTGTTCAAGCTCAGGGAACGTCTGGGCGATATCGGTCAACGCCATATCTTGGAAGATCCCGTGATTGTGTCGCTCCCGATAAAACTTCGCGTCCGCCAGGATTTCGCCGTGCCCTTCGATCGTTCGGAGCACGCGGGCGCTGAACGCTGCGTCATTATTTAAAGGAGACTTCTTGTATTGATTCCAAAAGTTGATGAGATGAAATGTTCGAATCGCCGTCCCTTGTTGGTGATACGCGTTCGGGTAACGACGATACGAGTCGGTCGGATATTGCTTGACCCAACTATCGACGAATGCCTTTCCGTAAGCTAAATAGCTCGTGTCTTTCGTGTAGTGATACGCCATCGTCAGTTGGTTCAATACCATCCAGTACTGCATTTGGAACATGAACGACGTCGAATCGCCGACGGTGATGTCACGCTCCCAGTCGAACGTGTGAACGTCTTCCACGATTTGTTTGCCCGGGGTTGCCCCGACGCGCCACACCCCGTTCATGGCCGAGTCTGCTTGACTGACGGCTTGCGCTTTTGTCAGAAATCCATAGTAATACGGGACCTCACGTCTTTCGACACGCGCCGTATAGTTATGAAGCAATCGTTCGTATTGTCCGTCAGAGACGACAGCTTTTGTCAGAAGTTGAGCCTTTAACGGGATCTCTTGCTTTTTGACGTACGTGCGTCGCCCGTTCACCTCGACTTGATAATAGCCACCAGACACACCGACGACCGCATATTGTTCATTCGGAAGCAGTTTCCCGACCGGCTTCATCGTCTTATCCGGCAACAATCGATACACGGTTGTTTCTTTTGATACTTCTGTAAAGAACGGACGTGCCACCTCTTCTGCCCCAGCAGAAGTTGTCGTGAGAAGTAGCGCCGTGGATAAGAGCGCACCTTTTACATATGTATTCATCCAATACCTCATTTATCTTTTTTTTCCATCATACCATGACTAACAGTAAAATTTTTGAATAAGAAGTTAATTGTTTTTTATTAGATATTAACAAAAATAATATTGACATTTTTTTCTATTTAAATACTTAATGAGGTTCATCTATTTGTTATAGTTAAATCAAATCCAATTATGAAGGAGAAAGACGAATGAAACGAATTTTTCATCCCATTATCGCTATCATGCTGATTGTCGCAACGTTTCCATCAATCGCCTCTGCCGAAACATCTTACGAGACGATAAAATTAGTTTCTTTAAAGCAGTCTGCTTCTACAAAAGCAAAAACAATCATCACGATTCCAAAAGGAAAGACAGTCACTCACCTTTCTAATAAAGGGAGTTGGTCAAACATCCAATACGGTAAATATAAGGGCTTTGTCGCAAAACGTGATATTCGAAAAAAATCTTCTTCTAACAATGAAACACTTCCTCCACCAATTTATCAGTACACACAGTACGCTTCGTACAAAGGAGGAACAATCATTAGTATCTACGGAAAGAGTTATCAGATTGATGCTCCTTTACTACCATTCTTCAAAAAAAATGCACATGTACTCAATACGATTTTTGGAATACCCATTCTTAACAAAAACAAATTGATTGGATACAAGGAACTTCAATTTGACACGTTCCGTCCAAATCAAAACGGAAAAGTCGTTTCAATCCATATCGATCCGCAAGCTGCTCAAAAAATCGAAACCTTCGTAATTCCTGCGTACAGTTCTTTCAGTCCAACTTACAAAATCTTTGCGACTGCTCCCGTCAGACAAATTGCAACCTCGAGAACAGCCGCTAAAGAATTGTATGAGAAAACAACGCACATTGAGCTTTATGGCGGTCCGTTCCAACAAGTGGACCTTACAGGAGAAGTCAATGTGGCCGGCAAAGCCACTATTAACCGTCTCGTTTTACGAAAAGGTGATCTTTATCCATCTACCCACAGCTATACGTCCGGTATTGACCTATCTGGCACAATCACACATCTTGAGAGTTCGCACTCTGACGCACAAGTGACCATTGGAAAAACGACACTCATTCGTAACGTTAAAGGTGTTTCAACTTCTCAGGTACTAGACGGACAATTCGGATTGATTCGCGGAAAGAGACCGAACGCAGCAGTAGTGCAGGGTCGATGGATGAACGAAGATGAACGAAAGATTAGTGAATGGACAGAGTTACTTATGAAAAGCAAAGTCTCTGACTCAGATTTGTTAGCTTGGTTTGAACAAATCGATTTACAGGATGTGAATAAAACATACCTCCCCTCCTACCGTCTGGCTCTCGAAACAAATG
>NZ_JAPEHX010000019.1:0-43668 GCF_028823655.1 Exiguobacterium sp. B2(2022)
ACGGAGATTCCGCGGTACCACCCTACTTGTCGCAATTTGCGACCGCTTGAGCGAGAGATAACGGTCTCGAACCGGCCTAAAGGCACGCTCTGAAAGTGTAATTCATCGTTTGGCATTGGCTAGTTCACAGCAACCACTAGCTTTCTGGACAAGAGGCCCACCGACTACTTCGCTTTCTTCATCGCGTCATGATATCGTTGACTATGCTATTCATTTTATAAGCATCGTTTTCAACTTGTCAACTCCCATAATGAAACTTGCACGAGACTTCGGTTTCAAGGTAAGGTGTAGGTTGAATTGTGCTATAATCGAATATATTACTGTCTAAAATAGTTTTACACCATATTAAGGAGGCTGTCATGCTGCAGAAGATTCGAGACTTATGGAATAATCCGACGTCCATGAAAACACGTCGCTATGCCAATGTGATCTATGATGTGTCGTGGAACGTCTTACTCCTCACCATCATTTCTGTTGTACTAATCGGATTTTTAGGTGCCGGAATCGGTGTCGGATATTTCGCATCCCTTGTCAAAGATATGCCGACCCCTGCCTATAAAACGATGACGTCACAAATCAATACGTATACGTCGACGTCGAATATTTATTTCGGGAGCGGTGAACGCATCGGGAACTATACGACCGATGAAGTCCGAGTTCCAATCCCTATGGAAAAAGTGTCACCCTATGTGGTCGATGCGCTTCTAGCGACTGAGGACGTTGAATTCTATGAACACGATGGAGTCGTGCCGAAAGCGACGCTTCGTGCCATCTTACAAGAAGCGACAGGGTCAGAGGATCGCACAGGTGGTTCGACCTTGACGCAACAATTGATTAAAAACCAAATGTTGACGAATGAAGTATCGTTCGAACGGAAAGCAAAAGAAATCCTACTTGCCCTTCGTCTTGAAAAAGCGATGGATAAAGATGAAATTTTAAATGCATACCTAAACGTCGTCTCATTCGGTCGTAACTCGATGGGGCGTAACATTTCAGGTATCGAAGCTGCTGCAAACGGCGTATTCAATACATCTGCCGAGAAATTAACGCTTCCACAAGCAGCATTTTTAGCAGGTATTCCGAAAAACCCATTCTTCTATACACCTTACTATCAAGGTGGGGTCATTAAAGAAGATGTGTCAGGTGCGGTCAACCGAATGAAGACCGTCTTGAACCGGATGTATGTCGCTGGAAAGATTACACAAGAAGAGTATGACGCAGCGTATAACTATGACATTACGCAAGACTTCATGAAGACGCAGTCGAAACCACGGGATAAATATCCGTACGTCGTGCAGTGGGCGGAAGATGAAGCTCGCTTGATTGTACGTGATCACTTATTGGCACAAGACGGGGTAGACGTCAGCGAACTGAACACCGAGGACCGACAAGAAGTACTCAGTACGTATGCTCGTCGTGCGCATAACGCCCTTCGTCAGGGTGGTTACAACATCAAGTTGACGCTAGATAAAGGGATTTATGAGGCAATGCAAAAACCAGCGAAAAACGATGGAAACTTTGGCCCAAACAATGTAAAAGACCCTGAAAATGGACCAGAACAAACATCGTCAATCATGCTTGAAAATAAAACCGGAAAAATTCTTGGTTTTGTTGGTGGACGCTATATAAATGGTAAGACAGATGATTTTAACCGCGCCCGCCAAATGGAGCGTCAGATCGGGTCAACCGCGAAGCCACTTCTTGTGTATGCGAATGCAATCGAACAAGACCTCATTACGACAGATACTGTGATTGTAGATGAAAAATACAACTATCAATATGGTTCTGAACCCGATACCATTCCCGTGCGGAACGAGGACTTAAAATACGCTGGTCCAATGACTGCACGTGAAGCATTGAAGCGTTCTCGTAACGTACCAGCAGTAAAAATTTATGAAGAACGTGCTAACTTTGTTCAAGATACTGAAAAACTAGTAAAAATGGGGATGAATGTTCCCGATGCCGATCGAACTGCTCCTTCTATGGCACTTGGAGTAAGTTCAGTTTCCTTATCATCTCTCGCATCAGGTTATGCTATGCTCGCAAACATGGGCGAACACGTTGAACCCTATATTGTCGAGAGCGTGGAGTATCAAGGTGAACCAATCTATCAACATCAAGAGAAGAAAACTCGAATCTATGAAGATCGGACAGCATATCTGATCATCGATATGCTCCGGGATGTCTACACATCTGGAACAGCCACATATGCCAACTCTTTACTACAAGTACCTGGAGATTGGATGGGGAAAACCGGTACAACCCAAGATCGTCGAGACTCCTATTTAGTTGGTTCTACCCCTGGCGTCACATTAGCTGTATGGACAGGCTATGATAAAGAAAATGGGTTAGATGACACAGGTAGATACGGACGTTATTATCAACGAACGCAAAATATGTGGTCTCAAATTGCTAATAATGTCTACGGTGTCAAACCTGAAATTTTTGCATCAAATGCCCGCTTCAATCAACCTTCTAGCGTAACTGCGAAAGACTTCAAAGACTCCGGTTCATTCTCTGAGAAGAAGAAAGTAGAAGAGAAAGAAAAAGAAGAGGAAGAGAAGAAGAAGGAAGAAGAAGAGAAGAAACGAGAGGCGGAGGAAGCGAAGGAAGAGGCTGAAGAGAAGA
Source organism: Exiguobacterium sp. B2(2022) (assembly GCF_028823655.1). Lineage (NCBI taxonomy): Bacteria > Bacillati > Bacillota > Bacilli > Caryophanales > Exiguobacterium > Exiguobacterium sp. B2(2022). Next base: position 2,629 of record NZ_JAPEHX010000019.1, read on the forward strand.
AACAAGAAGCCGCTGCCGATGCTGCCGCTAAGAAAAAAGAAGAAGAAGCTAGAGCAAAAGCTGAAGCCGAGGCAAAGAAAAAAGCCGAGGAAGAAGCGAAGAAGAAAGCTGAAGAAGAGGCGCAACAAGAAGCTGAGCAACCAGCTGAAGGGAATGCCGATTCGGACGGTGCATAAACAAACGGTCGACACATCGCGTGTCGACCGTTTTGTATATCTTAATCTTCCATCGTTGAGAGGTCACCTGTCTCCAGATTCAACTCCCAAGCTTTCAAGACGCGACGCATGATCTTACCGCTTCGCGTTTTCGGCAACTTGTCTTTGAATTCAATTTCACGTGGTGCCGCATGCGCAGCTAATCCTTCTTTGACGAATTGCTGGATTTCTTGTTTTAACTCATCTGACGGCTCATAGCCTTTCCGAAGCGCAATGAACGCTTTGATGATTTCGCCTCGGATTGGGTCCGGTTTCCCGATGACACCCGCCTCAGCGACAGCCGGGTGCTCCACGAGTCGGCTTTCGACTTCAAAAGGACCGACACGCTCTCCAGCCGTCATAATGACGTCATCCACACGTCCTTGGAACCAGAAGTATCCGTCTTCATCCATGTAAGCCGAGTCGCCCGATACGTACCAATCTCCCCAGAAATAGCTCTCATACTTCGCATCATTCTTCCAGATTTTCCGCATCATCGATGGCCAAGGCGTTTTGAGTGCCAAATTCCCCATTCGGTGTGGCGGAAGTGGTTGACCCCGATCATCCAAAATCGCAGCTTCGCATCCTGGGATCGGTTTCCCCATTGAACCAGGTTTGATGTCCATCGTCGGATAGTTACAAATCATCATCGCGCCCGTTTCTGTCATCCACCATGTGTCATGGATTCGGAGGTCGAACGCCTCGTGGCCCCAACGAATGACTTCAGGGTTCAACGGCTCACCGACCGATAAAATATGACGCAATGACGACAAGTCATACTTTTCAAACGCCTCATCTCCCGCGCCCATGAGCATGCGGAACGCCGTCGGCGCACTATACCAGACCGTCACACCGAATCGTTCGATGACCGAATACCAGAACTCAGGGTTGAATCGGCCCCCGACGATGACGTTCGTCGCCCCGTTCAAGAACGGTGCAAAAATCCCGTAGCTTGTCCCAGTTACCCAGCCTGGGTCAGCGGTGCACCAGTAAATATCGTCTGGCTGAAGGTCAAGCACCCATTTACCGGTCATCATATGTTGAATCATGGCGTTATGAACGTGAAGGACCCCTTTTGGCTTCCCTGTTGATCCCGATGTATAGTGTAAAATCAGACCGTCTTCTCGATCGACCCATGTTAACCCGAGTTCTGTCGTCGCCTCGTTCGCCAATTTCCGATAGTCGAGCACTTTCTCTGACTCTTCGACATCGTCACCGACGAGCAGAATCGTCTCGAGGTGCGGCAACTGATCGACCGGTACACGCGGCAACAATTCTTTCGTCGTCACGATCACTTTTGCTTCAGAGTCGAGCAATCGATCGTGTACCGCCTGTTCCATGAACGCCTCAAACAACGGTCCTACGATGGCACCGAGTTTGATGGCACCGAGTAAAATAAAATAAAGTTCTGGTTGACGTGGCATAAAGATAAAGACGCGGTCGCCTTTCTCCACACCAATCGACTTCAGAACATTTCCAGAACGATTACTTTCTTGCTTCATATCCGCATACGTGTAGCGCTCTTCCCGATCCCCATCGAAATAGAGCAATGCCACTTTCGTCGCCAATTCACTTTCCGCATGACGATCGATTGCTTCGTATGCCAAATTGACATTCCCCGTTAAGTTCCAAGAAAATAAAGCTTCTGCTTGTGTCCATTCAAACGACTGACAAGCCTCTTCATACGACGCTAATTGATGTTCCCCTGTTAACGCTTTCAATTTTTCCATCGCTAAAGATTCGCCTCCCCTGTACAGATTGGTATAACCACTTTCAGTATAGTGTTAAAATTATGACAAATCAATGAATTTCCAATTTCATCAAAACAGGATGATTCCTACTTGATGAAAGCGCTATAATAAGAGGTGGAAAAGGTGGTGACCCAATGAAAAAACAATATCATTCAAAAGTGTGGCAGACCTCACAAGGTGACGTCACGATTGACGGTCCGGTTGCGCCCAACGTGTTGCAGACGTATCGTCTTGATGAAGGATTGACGGCTTTTCGTGAACCAGAAGATCAGCACGAGGCTCTTGTCGATATTGCTGGGTTGAAAGAAGGAAGAATCATTGTCGCCAGACAGGATGATCTCGTGATCGGTTACGTGACATTCCTCTATCCTGACCCATATGAGCGGTGGAGTGAAGGAAACGACCCATACATTCTTGAACTTGGGGCAATCGAGGTGAGTCCCCGCTTCCGTGGTCAACGAATTGGAAAACAATTACTCGAAGTATCGATGATGGACCCACATATGGATGACTTTTTGATTTTAACGACTGAATATTATTGGCACTGGGATTTGAAAGGTAGCGGACTCTCGATTTGGGATTATCGAAAAGTCATGGAGAAGATGATGAATCACGGTGGACTTGTCTTCTTCCCGACAGACGATCCTGAAATCGCCTCTCACCCTGCCAACTGTTTGATGGCTCGCATCGGCAAAAACGTGCGCCAAGAATCCATTGACCATTTTGATTCGCTACGGCTTCGCCGGCGATTCATGTACGACTAAGGAGGGATTTCATGCTAATCGAACAGATGATGAATCGACATGTTGTGACGATTCAACCGACCAATACGATCGCTCATGCCGCCAAATTGATGCGCGAGCATCGTGTCCGACATTTGATTGTGACAAATCCGGCCCGCCAAGTCGTCGGGATCGTCGGACAATTTGAGATGAGTGGTGCGACGAGCGTCTTTCATCCCGAAAGTGAAAATGCAGACTTTCAAAACCCTGTATCGAGTATCATGCGTTCAGAGGTACCGACAGCGCATCCTTTCGACTTCTTTGAAGATGCCGCAGCTTTGTTTTATGAAAACCGGCTAACCTGTCTCCCCATCGTCGAACAAGGGAAGCTCGTCGGTGTATTGACAGAGACCGATTTATTACGCTATTTCGTACAATTGACCGGCGCACTCGAGCCGAGTTCGCAAATCGAGATCCTCGTCGAAAATACGACCGGGACACTTGAAAAAGTGACCCGCCTCCTTGCTAAAACAAACGTCAATATCATCAACGTCTTCGTTCATCCGACGAGCGATCCGTATAAACGCATCATCTCGTTCCGCGTCCAGACGATGAATCCGCTCCGAATCATCGAACGGTTGAAACGTGAAGGCTATGATGTCCTCGGTCCGGAGATGTCGCGATGAGACCGATTTACATATTTGGCGAAGACGAAACGTCTTATCGCTTTCATGAGGATCATCCGTTCAATCCGCTACGGCTGGAATTGACGACATCACTTTTGATTGCAGCCGGAAAACTTTCCAAATCGGAGTGTGTGGCTCCTCCACTCGCCTCGGTTGAAGAATTAGCGCTCGTTCACGACCTCGATTATATCGAAGCCGTCCAAGCTGCGGCTGCGGGAGAACTTTCTACGCTGAAAGCGAATAAGTTTGGTCTTGGTACGGAAGACACACCGATCTTTCCGACGATTCATGAGGGAGCCGCTCGTCTTGTCGGCGGGACGATTCATGCGCTCGATTTGGTCGCGAGCGGGAAAGCGGAGCGCGCTTTCCATGTCGGTGGCGGCTTACATCATGGTATGCGGCGCAAGGCATCCGGATTTTGTGTATACAATGACGCAGCCGTCGCGATTGCTCATGTCAGGAAACAATACGGGTCGCGCGTCCTTTATGTGGATACCGATGCGCATCATGGAGACGGCGTTCAATGGCTCTTCTATGACGATGATGACGTGATGACACTGTCGATTCATGAGACGGGACGCTATTTGTTCCCCGGCACCGGAATGGTGACAGAACGAGGGAACGGCAAAGGATACGGCTACAGTTGGAATGTACCGATCGATGCGTTCACGCAAGATGATTCTTTCTTGACGTGCTATGAGACTGTCTTGCGCGAGGCGTGCGAATGGTTTAAACCCGATATCATCTTGACCCAAAACGGTGCAGACGCCCATGTCTTTGATCCGCTCACCCATCTGGCATCAACGATACGGACGTTTGAACAAATCCCACAGATTGCCTCACGCCTGGCTGATGAATATACAGATGGCCGTCTCGTCGCCCTTGGTGGCGGCGGGTATGACTGGTATCGTGCCGTGCCACGCGCTTGGGCTCAAGTATGGGCAGGGTTGACGAGAGAAGCGCCCTATTCTGGGGATATCCCGCAAGAGTGGATTGAGCAATGGTCAAGTATCGCTGGTCAACCGTTGCCTACTCAGTGGGACGACTCTCTTTATGCGTTTGACCATATCCCACGGCGTCAACAAATCGAAGAAAAAAATTGGGAAGTCACGAAACGAGCCTTTTGGCCGTTTATTTCAAATGATCGAAAGTCAATATACCTATAAAAATAAGCCTCCCCATCCCTCACATGACGTGACGGATGGGGAGGCTTTTCGTTAGTCTTGGCGAAGCGAATCACGACGCTCAATCCGGTGAGGAAGCACGACGTTTTTCTCTTCGATTTCTTCTGCGTTCAAGATCTTTGTCAAGAGACGCATCGCGACGGCTCCGATATCGTACATCGGTTGAACGACAGTCGTCAACTTCGGACGAATCATCGTCGCGAGACGCGTGTTATCGTGACCGACGACTTCAAAGTCGTTCGGAACCGAGAAGCCGGCATCTTGAATGGCATGGATGACACCGAGGGCCATCTCATCAGTCCCAGCAAAGATTGCTTTCGGGCAATCGTCTCGCTGCAACATTTTTTGCATCGCTTCAAGACCTGATGCGTATGTGTAATTCCCGAGAATCATATCGTTGTCGTGGAATGGAAGACCTGCATCTTCAAGGGCGCGACGGTATCCCGCGAATTTTTTCTCACCATTAATCTGTTGCTCGAGTGGCCCAGTGATGAATCCAACACGGTCATGCCCGTGGTTGATCAACATCTGAGTCGCGTCATATGCCGCTTGCTCATAATCGATGTTGACGGCCGGGAGGTCATATCCTTGGTTCAACGTCGCTGCGAGAACGATTGGAACCGGTGATTTTTTGAACTCTTCGACGAGATCTTCATGCAAACGTCCACCCATAAAGATGATGCCATCCACTTGTTTACCTAAAAGTGTGTTCAGTAAATGGACTTCTTTGTCACGACTTGAATCCGAGTTTCCAAGGATGATGTTGTATTTGTACATCGTCGCCACATCTTCAATGCCTCGTGCCAAATCGGCGAAGAAAATATTTGAGATGTCCGGTACGATGACACCGACCGTCGTCGTTTTCTTACTTGCTAGTCCACGCGCGACTGCGTTCGGACGATACCCAAGACGGTCAATCGCGTCTTGTACTTTCTTGCGTGTCGTCGGTTTGACGTTCGGGTTCCCGTTGACGACACGAGAGACGGTTGCCATGGACACCCCGGCTTCTCGTGCGACATCGTAAATCGTTACGTTGTTACTATTCATAAACTACTCCTCCTACAAGTCCTGATTTTCAAAAAGTTTTCATAAAACGTCTTAAAAAAGGAAGACAGGTATCTGTCATCCATTTACCCTGTCTTCATGCGATATAAAACGTTTCCATTTGGAAAGCTTACTTTTTCAACAAATCAAGTTGGGGAAACTGGACCGTCAGTCCTTCCACAAATTGATCGAATTGATCGAAATCCAATTGTTGTTGCGCATCCGATAATGCAATGGCAGGATTCGGGTGTACTTCGACCATGACACCGTCTGCCCCGATGGCAAGCGCTGCTTTTGCAGCCGGTAACAACAAGTCACGACGACCTGTCGAATGGGTGACGTCTACCATAACCGGTAAATGCGTCTCTTGTTTCAAAATCGGCACCGCCGTGATGTCTAACGTATTGCGTGTCGCACGCTCATACGTCCGAATCCCTCGCTCGCACAAGATGACTTGGCTGTTCCCACTCGCCATGATGTACTCTGCCGCATAAATGAACTCTTCGATTGTAGCGGATAATCCACGCTTCAACAAGACCGGTTTGTCTGTCTTACCGACTTCCTTCAACAAATCAAAGTTTTGCATATTCCGAGCACCAACTTGAATGATATCGACATATGGCAAGGCCGACTCGACTGCTCCTGGCGTCATAATCTCCGTGATGACGCGTAAATCATGACGGTCTGCAGCCGCCTTCAGCATTTTCAACCCTTCAAAGCCTAAGCCTTGGAAGTCATACGGCGATGTACGTGGTTTGTATGCCCCGCCTCGCATCACTTTCACTCCAGACAACGCGAGCTTCTCTGCGACCGCGTTCACTTGTTCGAACGATTCGACGGCACATGGCCCCGCAATCAGCTGCGGACGTCCATTCCCAATCGTCACGTCCTTCACATGGACCAACGTATCTTCCGGTTGACGTTTACGCGAAACGAGTAACGTCTTATCCCGATCTTCGCCTTGTAGTTCAGCAGACGCTTTGAATACTTCTTTAAAAATATGTTGAAGACGTGACGTTTCGAACGGTCCTTGATTCGAAGCTGCGATGAAGTCGAGCATTTCTCGTTCCCGGACCGGGTCGTATCGTTCGACGCCTTGAAGACGTTTGATTTTTCCAATTTCGACGGCAAGTGCACCACGCCGACTTAGCAAGTCGAGCATTTCATGGTTCAATTCATCCATTTCTCGACGTAATCGATTCAATTGATCTTGTGGACTCATTCGTTTCCCTCACATTCTTAAGCCGTTCTTTCCAGAAACCTAATTATATCGAACTTTGTGCGCTTTGTCATAAGGAAACCTTCTACGTCACAAAATCACCAAAAAAGGACCGAACGCGTTCTGAACTGAAACCTAATTTAGGGAAAATTTAATAACGAATGCCTCAAATAGTGTGTGCGTTTTGATAGTTATCTAGATAACTAATATTTTTTCTACCATCAAACTATAAATATGAAATTTTAATTTGATGGTTCATAGACAATTTGTGTGTCTGTATCAATAACGTATCGTACATTCACAACTTCATTTAATGAGATTTCTTCAAAATTATAATTACTGCATAATATTGAACCTACTTCAAAAGCAGAATCTGTCACTTTTAAAATTGCTGCATAGATTTCTTTGAGTTCACTAAAAGTACATTCATTTCCCCTTAGTAGATATTGCTTATAGTATCCGTCAATTTCAATAATCATATATCCTCCTACAAACAAAAAATATTATAACCGTCTTTATACACTTTTCTCACGATTTTTTCTATCTTTCTCAATTTCGCCAATACTGAGTAGTCTTTAATTTCGTGTTTCATAGTGGAGTGATTTACGTTTCGAAACTCTCGTCTGAACGAATAGATTCATCATATCGATTCGATCACATTCAAAAACCCTGAATGAGCACTTTTTATCAAGTGACAATCATTCAGGGTTCAGTTCACGATCCTTCTACATTATTCTTCCTTCTTAAGGTCTTTCTTCAAATCATTGAGTTCTTCTTTCGACTCATCATCGAGCATCTCATTGACAGGTGCTTCGAGTGAATCGTCCGACTCAGATTCAAGTGATGAGTCCGTCGTCTCTTCTTCAGCCGCGCGGTCCATCTGTTCTTTCACTTCGGATTCCGCTTCCGCGACGAGTTGATCCGCTTTCTCCATCGCTTCTTCGATTGAGAGGTCATCCTCGTCCATCTGTTGTTTCAATTCGGCCGCTTCACGCGCCTTATCTTTCACGATATTGAGGACCGGTGCCGCTTTATCGCTCGCTACTTTAATCCACTCGCCGACGACTGGCTCTGCCTTCTCACGCATTTCCTTCGATTTGACAGTCAATCGTTCACGCGATGTAGATGTCTTTTCATCTAGGTATGTTCTTACTTCTCGTCCGCTTTTCGGTGATGTCAATAGTGCGACAGCCGCTCCGACGATCCCTCCAAGAATGACACCCGTCAAAAATCCACTACTTGATTGATTCTGTTCTGTTGGTTGTTTTTGGTCTGTCATGTGTGAGTTCCTCCCCGATGTATCGTTATTTGATCGTATCGTCCGTGTTAATCATGTCGGGCGATACAGGTGCTTCTTCTTTCTTTTCACGTCGCGTTCGACGACGTGGACGTTCTTTCGTAGTTGAAGATTCTGGTTTGTTTTTCTTGAACAATTCTACCGCGACCGATCCCCATCGAACCGCTTGAGCAATCTGTTCTTTGTTTTCATCCGCTGCCGAGTGGACAGAAGTTGAGACGGTACGGACCGATTCGGTTACCTCGTTCAGCGATGTACCTAATTCGTCGAGTGCATGAGCAACAGGTGCGAGCAACTCTGTTTTTTCTTCCACGTTGTCAACGAGACGGTTCGTCTTATGTAAGAGCGCCGTCACTTCCATTGTGATTCCGTCGAGCTGGCGTTCTAAGTTTTCTGTCGTATTGGCGACGCTACCGAGTGTACGGTTTACATTCGATAAGACACGTGCCAAGAAGATGACGAGTACGACAAACGCGAGGGCCGCAATCAGGCCGGCGATGCCTCCTAATGTGATCTCCATTCAATCCATTCCTCCTATTCAATCGTTTCTTGTTTCATTATAGCACCATTATGACTGAAAAGATTTGCTACAACCGTTTTCGCCATTCGGTCTGATTATTCCTTTACCCGTTTTTATGTTTTCGATTACACTAAAATAGAAATTCATAAAAAAAATTAGGGGTGGTCGTGTGAGAGATCCAAGAATTACACAATTAGCAGACGGTTTAATCAATTATTCCGTCAAGTTACAACCGGGGGAAAAAGTACTGATTGAGAATTTTGGCGTAGAGGAATCGCTCGTCGAGGCACTCGTCGAAAAAGCATATGAGGCCGGCGGACACCCATTCGTCTTGTTGAAAGAAAGCCGCATCTTACGCAAATTGTATACGGGAGCAAGTCGTGAGCAACTCGAACTCATGGCTGACATCGAACGGAAACAGATGCAGGCAATGGATGCGTACATCGGCTTACGTGCCGGTGATAACATCAACGAACTCTCTGATGTGCCGAGTGAGCAACAAAAACTCGTCGGTGCCACGCTCGGTAAAATGCACACGGAAGACCGTGTCAAAGGGACGAAATGGGTCGTACTTCGCTACCCTTCTCCATCAATGGCACAATTGGCAGGTAAATCAACAGAAGCGTTCGAAGACTTCTACTTCAATGTATGTACACTCGACTACGGCAAAATGGACCGTGCAATGGACGGATTGGTCGAATTGATGAACAAGACGGACCGCGTCACATTGAAAGGACCAGGAACGGACCTCTCGTTCTCTATTAAAGATATTCCGGCAATCAAGTGCTCTGGTCAAATGAACATTCCAGACGGTGAAGTGTTTACGGCACCGGTAAAAGATTCGGTCAATGGTGTGATCACGTACAACACTCCATCTCCATACCAAGGATTCACGTTCGAGAATGTGAAATTGACGTTCAAAGACGGCAAAATCGTGGACGCGACGGCCAATGATACAGAACGAATCAATGAAGTGTTCAATACAGATGAAGGAGCTCGTTACGTCGGTGAGTTCGCAATCGGTGTGAACCCATACATTCAACATCCGATGAAAGATATCCTCTTCGATGAGAAAATTGACGGCAGCTTCCACTTCACGCCAGGTCAAGCGTATGACGATGCCTATAATGGCAATAACTCGTCAGTTCACTGGGACCTCGTCAACATCCAACGCCCGGATTATGGCGGTGGTGAGATCTGGTTCGATGATGTCCTCATTCGTAAAGACGGACGTTTCGTCATCGATGCGTTGCTTCCACTCAATCCGGAAAACTTGAAATAATATAAAAATGGTGCGCCTTCGTCAGGCGCACCATTTTGGTGGTTACAATTTTGTTTTTTTACCGAGTGCGGCAGACATCATCCAAATCTCTTTTTCGAGTCGCTCGATATGAGAGACGAACGTATCTTCAATCGCTTCATCCCCGTCTTCAAAGTTTTCCATCGCATCTTGCATCTCTTGGCGAATTTGTTTGAAGTCGTTGATGATATCTTTAATCATCTGATCCGTCTCCGCATGACGATCTCCTTCTGTCAGCGTCGAGTGCTCCAAATACTCTTTCATCGTCGCAAACGGTTCACCGTCATTCATAAGAAGTCTTTCCGCTACGTCATCGTAGAGTTCCGCGACTAAGTTATACAGCTCTTCGAGTTTCTCATGATACGTAAAGAAGTGAGGACCGCTAATGTACCAATGATAATTATGCAGTTTCACAAACAGTAACCCATAGTTTGCGACTTCCTTGTTTAACGTATTGAGTGCACCTTGACTAGCCATTCCAAACATCTCCTTTGTCATATTCATCGATACTACTATTACCGAGATTTTGGTTGGCTAAACATAAAAAAGGAGAGACATTCGTCCCTCCCCCGTCTTATGCTTCAAGTTTTACGATTTCTTCATATTCGCGTTGGTACGTTTGGATGTCACCCGCACCCATGAACAAAAGTACTGCCTTGTCATGGTTGCGTAAGACGCTCGTACCACCACGTTTCAAAATATGCGCACCGTCGATGCGTGATTGAAGGTCCTCGATTGTGACAGTCCCTTCTTGTTCACGGGCTGAACCGAAGATATCACAAAGATAGACCGTATCTGCTTCAGCCAATGCTGTTGCAAAGTCATCCATGAATGATTTAAGACGTGTGTACGTATGTGGTTGGAAAATCGCAACGACTTCCCGTTCTCCATACTTCTTCCGAGCCGCTTCGACCGTTGCACTAATCTCACGTGGGTGGTGTGCATAATCGTCAACGAGTACTTGATTGTTAAGCGTTGATTCACTAAAACGACGCTTCACCCCGTTGAATGATGCAAGACGCTCTTTCACCAACTCTTTAGGCAAGTTCTCGTAATCACATGTAGCGATAACAGCAAGAGCGTTCAACACGCTATGGTCGCCGTATCCAGGAATGCGGAACGTTCCATAGAAATCATCACGTAAAAAGACATCGAACGTCGTTCCGTTTTCTGTCGACGTAACGTTTTCCGCACGGAAATCATTATGCGTCCCAAACCCGTAATAGACGAGTGGTACGTTCGCTTGAATATGCTGAAGATTCTCATCATCACCACAGGCAATGATTCCTTTCTTCACTTGCTTCGCCATCTCCTGGAATGCATCGATGACATCGTCTAAACCAGAGAAGTAATCCGAATGGTCAAAGTCGATATTTGTCATGATGGCATAGTCTGGACGGTAATATAAGAAGTGACGCTTATATTCGCAAGCCTCGAAGACAAAGTTCTTCGAATCGGCAACACCTTCACCTGTTCCATCACCAATCAAGAATGATGTCGGTTCGATTCCACGCATGACGTGTGCAAGCAAACCTGTAGTCGATGTTTTACCGTGTGACCCTGTGATGGCGACACTTGTGTAATGATTCGCGAGCTCACCTAAAAACTCGTAGTACTTATAAATCGTCAATCCGAGTTCACGCGCGCGTACGATTTCTGGATGATCGTCGCTGAACGCATTTCCTTGTACGACGATTTGATCTTCAGAAATATTTTCAGGGTCGAATGGCAAAATTTCAATCCCTTTTCGTTTCAATGCTTCTTCTGTAAAAAATGCTTTTTCAACGTCCGATCCACGGACCTCATTATTCATATCAAATAAAATTTGAGCTAAAGGACTCATGCCCGTTCCTTTAATTCCGACGAAGTGATAACGGTTCATCTGTAAATAGCCCCCCTAATTCATTGCGGCTCGTCAAAATGCGACAAACCTTTGTCATTATAGCAAAACTCACTGAGTCGTGCTATTACAGATTATTGTTTTTTTGCGCAAGTCGTCGGCTACGATACATCGCCATGCGATCTTTTGGCGTCATCATCACGTTTACAGGCGGTTGGTCGGCTTTAAACGAAACTTGAACAGCCGGTGTCAATTCGGTATCAGCCGGTAATTCTTCTTGTTCAGATGGCGTTTGTAATTTTTCTGCAATCTGCTCAATCGATTCCCCGATTTGTTCCACAGAACCGTCGATGTCTAAACTTTCGTCTGGCGTTGCACTTTGCTGAACTTCCACGACCTCTTCTTTTTTCGAGCGGGATAAATCCGTCGATTGCATAAAGACAGACGAGAAACCGTTATCTAAAATCGAAACCTGACCGAGAATCGATTTTTCTTCTTCGGTTGTTTCCCCGGAAATGTCTTCAACATGTTCTGCGTCTATTTCAGGACTAATCGCATTAGTGGTCTCTTCATCTTGAAGTGACTCTTCTGGCAGAACCACTTCAGATGCTGTGCTCATTTCGAGCGGTTCTCTCGTTTCAGGAGAATGCTCGACCGGTAGAACAATCTTCGGTTTCGGACGGGCATATCCATAAATCGGTGAAGGAACATCAGTCGGAATGAATTCATCGGTGATATCTACCTTCGGAGGTGGTGAGACTGGCTTTCCTTCTCTCGACAGCTCTCGTTTGATTCGATCTGCTTGTTGTTTCAATGAACGTTCATATGCATCCATACTTGATTCCTCGCTTTTTCACTCAATCCATATTTAACAAAAAATCGGTCGAGTTTAGCGACCGATTTCAAATGCTGTACCTACTTCATATTCGTTATCTAATACTAAAATCCCTTTTTCTTGCGGGGCATTTGGAAGATTTAATTCACGCGCCGAGCAAATCATGCCATGCGAGCTCTCTCCGCGAAGTGCCGATGGTCGAATAATCAAACCGGTCGGCATGACCGCTCCTGGTTTGGCTACGACTACCTTTTGGCCAGTCGCGACGTTTGGTGCGCCACATACGATTTGCACAGTGCCTTGGTCGATTTGAACTTGGCAAACGGATAATTTATCCGCATCCGGATGTTTTTCCGCACTTTCCACATAACCGACGACAAACTTCGGTGTCACATCTACCCATGAGAAGTCTTCGTCAATTCCATGTTCCTTCAAGACAGCTTGTACCTGTTCAACCAATTCCGTCGTCAAATCAACCGGACCGTTCCAACCTGTGACGTCAAAATGCTCACTTGCTTGAAACAAATTATATCCGTTAACGGCTCCGTCTTCAGATTTGACGATGGCAACGTCACCTGTTCGTTCTACAGATTGATGGTGACGTTCTCCCTCTTTCAATAACACCATGAGTACATCGCCGATTCCTTCTCGGTTGTAAAATACATTCATTTGCATACGTTCCTACGTCCCTTCTTTCAAACTCATCTCACTTATTTTATCAGATTATGTGTTCGATGGCGGGGTCTTTTTTCCGACAATAAAAATCGGCTCAAGTTGCCCTGCCTCATAATGAAAGGCGAGTGCAGTCACTGGGACACGACCATTGGTAAAGAAGTCAAACATCAATTGTTGCATCGCATCATACCCTTGGTCGTTTCGGATATCGGCGATGATCATCACATCTTGATGCGGTACACCGACGAGCATATCCCCTTCGACTCGGCGCTCCATCATTCGAAGAAAATCATCGTTTAAAATGCGCGATGCCTCGTAGCCGTCTCGCGTCGATAAAAAGTAGAATGGGTTGCCGGCAACTTCATCTTGTTTCATCTCGGTCGGGAGTTTTTTGACGTTTTCCCGGGCGATGCGCTCAATCGTTTCAAGCGTCAAATCACCGGATACATGCTTCTCCTCGATTAAACGATAGCCGTTCCCGCGATCGAGCGCGTAAAAGATGGCGGTCTCCGCCGTATGCGGACTGAAAATTAGCGGTTCCCCACTTTTCGTCGTCTTTGCGAACGAGTTCGAACGAATGACCGGATAGATGGCATCCAATTTTCCAGCGAGTGAGATGTGATCATCTGCCTTCATTGCCGACTCGATGTATTCAATGACTTCATCGACTGCCACTTTGCCCCGCGTTTTCGCTTTCGCGACGATTGGTGCGAGTCGAATATTCACACCAAAGCGATCAGTTTTCCGTTCGACGCGCAACACCTCATTCTCGCGGTCATAAGATGTGCGATAATCCTCTTTAAAATTCGCTTCTAAATAGCGTCTTAACTCATTCCGTTCCATACAGGCTCACCCTAATCCATTCAAGAATGCTTCGACCTGTTCCGGCGTCTTCCGTTCGCGACCGACATAGCGATCGATTTCCTTACCATTTTCAAATGCGACAAAGCTTGGAATCCCAAAAATATCGAGTTCTTGCGCAAGTTCCATAAACTCGTCACGATCGACATAATAAAACGTCCAGTCTTCAAATTTCTGTTCGATTTCAGGCATGAACGGGTCGAGGAAACGGCAATCTCCACACCATGTTGCCGAGAACATGAAAATACTTTTTGATTCTTTTGCTTCTGTATATTCTGCCATTGTTGATAGTTGTTTCATGATTAACCACTCCTGTTCGTTTTTTCCTCACTTATAATAGCATAAGTCCTGTCACACATTCTGCTCTGCTGTTTGTTATAATCAAAGCCGAAACTAGTTGAAACAGGTGAAACCATATGAAATTGACACGAGAAAAATTGAATCCTGAAATGAAACATTTGCTCGAACAGATGGTCGGCGTCTTTGGCATGCTCGCCATCTTGCGATATGGATATTTATTTATTGATACCGATAAAACGAGACTCGAGATCTTGATTTGGCTAGTTGTGGGCTTTGCCGTCATTTATGTCCTCGAAAAGTGGCTCAAGCAACTCGCCCGTCATTTACCGATTGTACGAAAACGATATTTGATCCCAATCTATGTAATCGTCCTTTTACTGTTCCTCATCAGCTTCCGCGTCCCTCGCGAGACGGTGGATTCTGTCAAAGTCTTATTCGGTATCGGATAACATGAAAAAGCGCCGCTCTTTTAATAGTCAATTTTCATATCGTTCGGTTGAATACGTCCAGTCCTTCTCAATACAGCGTATACCGCATAACTTAACAGAGCAGGTCCAATGACTAGGAAGCCGAGGACAATGATAAAGGTGTACCAACTAAAGCCCATCGTTTCAAGCATGACAATCGGTCCGACGAGTCCACTCGTCCCCATCCCTGCCCCGGCTGCCACACTTTCTAATTCAAACAATAGAATCGCAATTGGTGCGAGGACAGCCCCAGCTAATGTAGGGGGTAAAAGAATCCACGGATTTTTCACGATATTCCCGACTTGGAGCATCGACGTACCGATTCCTTGCGCAATCGCTCCGCCGACTCCGTTATCGCGATAACTCGTAATCGCAAACCCAATCATTTGAGCTGCACATCCGACCGTCGCGGCACCAGCCGCAATACCATTCAACCCGAGCATCAAAGCGATGGCCGCACTCGAAATTGGCGCAGTCAATGCCAATCCCATGAGTGTCGCTACGACGACTCCCATGAACAATGGTTGTTGCTCCGTCCCCCACTCGATCCAACTACCGAGCTGCGTCATGAACATCCCCACATATTTTCCGATATATGTCGCTGTGAAAAAACCGACTGCGATTGTCGTAAACGGCGTCACCAAAATATCAAGCTTCGTCGATTTCGATACAAGTTTTGATACCTCAACAGCTAAAAGTGTGGCGATGTAACTACCAGCAGGTCCGAATTCGTATCCGAACGTCCCGACAACGAGTGCAGAAAATAGAATAAGAGGCGGCGCCTCAAGGGCATAAGCAATCGCAATCCCGATAGCTGGACCCGTCAGGCTCATCGCCACGTCCCCAATTTGAACGAGCGTCGCGCTTATTCCCGCAAGAGCGGTCCCTTCAAGCTGACCACCAATCGTCTTCATAATCAAGCCGATAATCAATGTACTGAACAACCCTAATGCCATATAACTAAGTGCCGTCACAAAATAAACAGACGGGCTAAGTGAGATTCCTTTTTTCTTGAACATATGAGATCCTCCTTACAATAATACAGGTGTATTGACACGAGTAAACAACATGTATAAACACCTCTATCAGTATAAGGTGTTTTCTTGAAATAGCAAGAACATCTATACAAAAAACCGTCCACTCAACATCATGAGTGAACGGCATGTACGTTTAGCGAGACGGACGTAGTGTTTCAAGCGTCGAACGGTCAAGTCGTTTCTGTATGAAGAATTGAAGCATGTGTATGGATGTAGCGTGATGCGACACCGATGACGGCTGTCGGCACACCTTCGCCACTCATATGCACGCGTCCAGCATCCGTACCGCCTGGCGAGACGAAATACTGCGTCTTAATATTTTCATCAGAAGCCGTGTCGAGCAAGAAGTCACGCATTTCAGGCGACATGACCATGACCCGGTCTAAAATTCGAATCAAGGCACCCTCACCGAGTTGTCCAAACTCCGTCTTACTTCCAGATGCATCGTTCGCCGGTGAAGCATCGAGTACGAGTGCCACGTCTGGCTGAATCAATTCAGATGCTGTCTGCGCTCCACGTAATCCAACTTCTTCTTGTACGGTAGCACCCGAGAACAAGATGTTCGGGTGATCTGCTTTTGTCGTCTCTTCTAACAATTCGACAGCAAGACCGACACCGTAACGGTTATCCCATGCTTTCGCCATAATTTTTTTCGGGTGATGAAGTGGTGTAAATGCGCTCGATGGTACTGCAGGAACACCCGGACGTACTCCCCATGATTCTGCTTCTTCTTTTGAATCGGCACCGATATCGATGAACATTTGTTTGATATCCATCGGTTTACTCATCGCATCTGGTCCGAGTAAGTGAGGCGGTGTCGACGCGACGACACCTGGGATTTTCCCGTTCGAAGTGATGATGTCAAAACGTTGTGCCATGAGCACTTGGCTCCACCATCCGCCAAGCGGTTGTATGTATAACATTCCATTCTCCGTGATGCGTGTCACCATGAAGGCAACCTCATCCATGTGACCGGCTACCATTACTTTAGGTCCCGCTTCGTCCCCAACACGTTTCCCAAAAATTGATCCGATGCCATCCGTGACGATTTCATCTGAGTGTGGTTCAATTCGTTCACGTACGAACTGACGAACTTCTGACTCGAACCCCGGAGCTCCCGGTAGTTCTGTTAACGTCTTGAATAAATCTCTCGTCTTTTGATCCATCTTTTATCATCCCTTCTTAACCGTTCTTGTCTCATTATATACAAAAGTTTTGATAGGATGCGAATGCTTTTCATTCCATTCGGGTACAGGTTTTGGTACGATGTACATGATAGCCATAGTTCAAGGGGAGGTAGTCATATGAAAAAAAGGTATTGGTTTATTGGAATCGGGGTTGCCGTCATTGCCGCACTTATGACGAAAAAGGCTTTAGATGAACGTAGCTTATCTGCAGAAAACGCGTTGGAATACACAAAACGTGCTTTCTCAGCTAAAGGTCATGTCCAAGGGGCATGGATCTCTGCATCACCTGAGATTTACACATACGACGGTCGTGAATACGATGTCTACAAAGGTGGAATCTCGGTTCTTGAGAACGACGAAGAAAAAACGTATGAGTTCACAGTCGACTCTGAGACTGGCGCTTTACTCGAATATGCATGACACGAAACCGACGAATGATTCGTCGGTTTTTTTGTTTAGTTACAGCGAAAGAGTGGAAAATTGAAATTGGTAGTTTTCAATTTAAAAAAGGAGTGATCTCGCGTGAAAAAGCTAATCGGTGAGGCAAGTGAACTCGTATCGCAAATGGTAGAAGGAATGGTCCATGCCCATCCTGAACTGTACGGTCGTGTCGAAGGATTCAATGTCATCTGTCGGGCGAACGGTGCAAAATCCGGTAAGGTCGGGCTCGTCTCGGGTGGTGGTAGCGGACACGAACCGGCACACGCCGGTTATGTCGGAGACGGCATGCTCGATGCGGCAGTTTGCGGGGAAGTCTTTACATCCCCTACTCCGGACATGGTGCTTGAAGGAATCAAAGCAGCTGACGGTGGCAACGGTGTCTTGTTGATCGTCAAAAATTATTCGGGGGATGTCATGAACTTCGAACTCGCCGCCGAATTGGCTGAAGGAGACGGGATTAAAGTCGACCATGTCGTCGTCGCCGATGACGTCGCGATTTCAAACAAGGAAGACCGTCGTGGTGTTGCTGGTACCGTCTTCGTTCATAAAATCGCAGGTGCCGCTGCAGCAAGCGGTAAATCACTCGAGGAAGTTAAATCGATTGCAGAAAAAGTCGCATCACACGTCCGCTCAATGGGGATGGCGGTAGAACCTTGCTACATGCCAGTGAGTGGAAAACCAGGTTTCGACTTGAACGAGGAAGAAATGGAAATCGGGATCGGGATTCACGGGGAGCGCGGTGTCGAACGTAAACCAACGAGTGATGTCGACCAAATCGTCGATGACCTTCTCGGCCATTTGAAAAAAGAAGTTGAGCCTGGCGAAGTCGCCGTTATGGTAAATGGAATGGGTGGGACTCCATTGTCCGAACTATATGTGACGTATCATTTCGTCGCGCAAAAACTCGAAGCTGCTGGATATACGCTGAAACGTAAATATGTCGGGAACTACATGACGTCACTCGAGATGCACGGATTCTCGATTACCCTTTTACCGCTTGATGATGAGATGACCACTTATCTGGATGCTCCATCGGAAGCACTTGGATTTAAACTTTGATGAATGAGGTGTTTGTTTTATGTTGACGATTGATCGGATGAAGCAAGCGTTACGCGACACACAAGTCGGGATTGAAGACCAAAAAGACACACTGACAGATTTAGACCGTGCCATCGGGGATGGAGATCACGGGATCAACATGTCCCGTGGTTTCGACGCGGTCTCTTCCATTTTAGATGAAGAGTATGACTCTCTCGGTGCGCTTAGTAAAAAAGTAGGGATGACCCTGATGTCAAAAGTAGGCGGTGCGGCTGGTCCATTATATGGTTCTGCTTTCGTCAAGATGGCGACCAAGTTCGGGGATGCGACCGAAGCCGACTTTGACCTTCTCAAAGAAGCACTCCAAGAAGGTTCAAATTCGATTAAAGCGCGAGGAAAGTCAGAAGTCGGTCAGAAAACGATGGTCGACGTTTGGGACCCGTTCCTCGAACATGTGAAACAAGGGGACGACTACAAACAACAGTTAGACGAACTTGTGCAAAAAACGGAAGATATGGTGGCAACGAAAGGTCGAGCTTCCTACTTCGGTGAAAATTCGCGTGGGACGGTCGACCCAGGTGCCCTCTCCAGTTCGATTCTGTTAGCCGCGATTATGAAGGAGGTCGATTGACATCGTCGAATTGATTATCGTCTCGCACAGTGCAAAAATTGCGGAAGGGATCCAAGATCTCATGAAAGAGATGGCACCATCCGTCCCCATCCATCTAGCCGGCGGTCTCGAAGACGGTTCGATTGGAACAGACGTCACGCGCATCTTGGAGGCACTCGACCAAGTCGAAGGGGAAGCGCTTCTTCTCAGCGATATCGGTTCGGCGACGATGAACGCCGAACTTGCCATCGACATGTACGAAGGAAGTAAAGAGGTCGCATTTTTCGACGGTCCGATTGTCGAAAGTGCATTCATCGCTTCAGTTTCCTCAGGAAACGACATGTCTCTCACAGATATCGTCGAACAGTTGAAGCAACAATGAAAAAGTACCGTTGTCATTCTTTTCATATACGGCATTCATATATGAGCTTGTTGAATAGAAACGTGGTACGACCAAGAACAAAATGAGTGCTGGAATCGCAATCAATAGAAGCAATACCAATACCGGCAACCAGTAGACAATTTGTTGACCGAGCATATCGATGTTCGCATCTGCGAATTCGGCTGCTCCTTCAACTTCTACGAGATCTGCTGATGAGAGGATCTTGTTGTCTGTCGTATCAAAGTAATGATACTCGGTTTTACGTGTGATGAAGATCCCATCACGAATCGTATCGAGTTCTACGACAGCCGCGATCACTTCGTTGCCATTTGAATGGCGAAGCGTCTCTTCTTTGATGATTTCAGCTGTTCCTTCTTTATAATCGTAATGCGTCGCTTTCAAATCCTCTTCGAGTGCGTCCAAGAACGCTTCGTTCGCTGAGGTATTCATTGGTGCGATTGTTAGAATGAAGATTACTGCAAGCAGGCTTGCCCATGCTTTTTTCAACATCCCCATGTTCCCCCTTCTCTTATTCCAGTTTAGCGTCATTCCTATTGTACCAAGAAGAAAGAAAAAAGTGTGAAGAAAATACTATTAAAATAAGAAAAAAGCGTGTCAATTTTTCGGACGGAATACAGCTTCCATTCGATAAATCGGCTGACCGAGCGCACTGAAGCGCTCTTCATACTCTGTTCGAATATTATCTTCCGGTTCATTTACATGCAAATCAAGTGAAATTTCTGTGAAGAACATCCCGTATTGACTCATGCTTTGAAGAGAGTATTCAAAGAGTCCGCGGTTGTCCGTCTTGAAATGAATCTCCCCTGCTTTCGGAAGAATCGCTTCATATGTCGCTAAAAATGTCTTGTACGTCAAGCGACGTTTCGCATGGCGTGTTTTCGGCCAAGGGTCCGAGAAGTTTAAGTATACGCGGTCGACTTCTCCAGCTTCAAAATATTCGACGAGTCGCTTCGCATCAACCGTCAGTACTCTTACGTTCGGCATCGGTGTCTCGACGAGCTTTTGAACGATTGAGACAGCTACGCTTTCAAATAGTTCGATTGCGATAAAGTTCACGTCCGGATGTTGTTTTGCCATCCCTAAAATGAATTGTCCTTTCCCTGAACCGACTTCGATAAAGAGCGGGTGGTCATTGCCGAACTCGGCGTCCCACTTCCCTTTTAATTGTTCAGGATGTTGAATAAATACGTGTTCTTGAGCTTCCATATATTCTTTTGCCCAAGGCTTATGTCGTAAACGCATGGAAATCCTACCTTTCGTTCATCAAATGTTCAAGTTTAATGGGAATATGCACGTTACGTACGAGCAGTCCTCTTGCGATTATACACGAAATCATAGTTTAATGAACGTGAATCATCCTTCACAAGGAGGTTAGATACGATGAGTACATTAGATCAATTCTTAATTTTTTATGCCGCTCCACTTACGTTTTTCGCAGGCGTTATCGCAACGTTCGTTTGGGCTTACTTCATGAATCCGGACGACATCTAAACACATTCAAAAAGGGGTGGCGCACAGCCATCCCTTTTAATTGATTCGTTCATACGCCTCATCGATTAATTCGCGCAGTACATGAAAACCTTCTGTTCGTGCTGCATCGTTTCGTTCCCCATAAATCGTTAAAATCGTTTGGGCAATCGCATACCAATGCATTCGATTATGAAGTTCACTCGAAACCTCGACCCCATAATGCGTGAACCAACGCTCCCATTCCGCCTCTTCGACATAGCTATAGACTACCATCGCCAAATCAAAGGCACGGTCCGCGATGATCGCATCGTCCCAATCCGTCAAATAGAGAAGACCGTTTTCATCTTCGATCCAATTGTTGTGATTTAAATCAGAGTGGCATACGACGAACTCTTGCTCGTCGACTTTAGGCAAATGGTGTTTTAACCATTGAATCGCCTCTCCAATCGTTGGATCTGTCTCGTCTTGTTCATATGCTTCACACTGACGAAGCAACAAGTGCGGCGTCACCGGTGTGTGATTTAATTGTTGTAACATGAATAATAGCTCTTTCGAATCATGAATCTTTCCGAGTTGTGCCGCGACATCTGGTCGCTTCATATCTTCTGGTGAAAGTTCGCGGCTCTCAATGAATTGTTGGGCACTTAATACGTCCCCGTTAAACATCCGCTTTGTCCAAAGAAGTTTCGGAACAATTCCTTCCGCTGAAAGAATTGCCAAGAATGGAGAAGAGTTCCGTTTCACAAAAATCTTCTGTTGGCGCGTCGTCGCTACATACGCTTCGCCCGTAATACCTCCGGCAGAAGCGACTGTCCACTCTTTACCGAGCGCACCGACTATATCTGAATACATATTCATCACGCTCAAATCTTACTTGAATTAAAGAGATACAATCAACATCTTAACACGCGAGAATCGTCATTGACAACGACTCGACTTGAATGTGTGACGGGTTTCTTTCAATCGGGACGAGGCTAGCAGTCTCCCCCTGAACGTAGACGTTCCATTTCGCATCGCTCTCGAATGACAGTTTTTCGAACGTTCCATTAATATATACGCGTACCCGCTGCCAAGCGTCATACGAGTGGCTCGCCGTCAGTTCATAAATGATGACGCCCGGCGGCGACGGCAGGAATGTGAAATGGTCGATGACTTCCTGACGTGAATCGTAACGGAAGCATGTATGCAGTCGTCGCAATTTCAATAGCGTCTTCACATACTCGATCTCACTGATTCGCGCATCGCGTAAGTCCCAATCGAAATGATTGATGTGATCTGGTGAATTATAGCTATTCTCCACGCCATGTTTCGTTCGACCGAACTCTTGACCCGCGTGGATAAATGGGATCCCTTGAGACGTGATGACGACCGCATTGGCGAGTCGCTGCATTGCGAGGCGAGTCGCTTCATCAACCCCTTCACACGACAACTGTAATTTGTCATAAATCGTATAATTGTCATGGGCTTCGGCATAGTTGATTGAATACGTCGGACTCGGGAAACGTCCAACCGTCACGTTCGGGATATGGACGGCCCCGGTCAGACATTCACGGAGCTCCCATTCTCGCCACTCATTTCCTGAAATGAATCCACGTTCTCGGTCATTGAAGGTCGAGCCTTTTAGAGCATCTCGAATCATATCGTTAAAGTGTCCGATACGAGGCATTCGGGCTGCATTTTGCGAAGTCGCCTTCAAGGACTGTCCGAGAGGTGTCGCCAAGTCCCACCCTTCTCCATACACAAGGATGGACGGGTCAACTTTATCAAGGGCGGCTCGCACCTGATTCATCGTCTCGACGTCATGGATTCCCATCAAGTCGAAACGGAATCCGTCCACTCGATAAGTTGTGGCAAAGTATGAAACGAAGTCGACAATCATTCGCCGCATCATATAACGTTCCGATGCCGTATCATTCCCGACACCGGTCCCGTTTGCGACCGTTCCGTCATGCTCATACCGAAAATAATAATAAGGGACGAGCGCCTCGAGCGGTGAATGTTCACGAATATAGATGTGATTCATCACGACGTCTGTGACGACACGAAGACCTGACCGGTGGAGGTCCGCGACAAGTGACGCGTACTCGAATACCCGACTCATCGGCACATCGGGTCTTGAGGCATAACTTCCTTCAAGTCCGAACCAATGAATTGGGTCATAGCCCCAGTTGTACGGCATACGAGTTGCCTCATCGACACTTCCAAAATCATGGACAGGGAGCAACTGGACATGCGTCACGCCAAGTTCTTTTAAATAGTCGAGTCCGGCACTATTGCCTGCTTTCGTCCGAACTCCTTTTTCAGACACCCCACCGTACAGTCCTTTCAATTGACTCAAGGATGAGGGATGGCTTGTGAAGTCTCGGATGTGAAGTTCATAGATGACGGCATCCGTTGCCTTCCATAAAGGGGGGCGCACGGCTTGTTCGACCTGTTTCTGGACAAATCGTGCCACATCTTGCAATACACCATACTCACCGTTCAAACTGACGGCTCGCGCATAAGGGTCGACGACTTGCCTCGTGTCGACCGGTGTCTTCACTTCTATGCGATATAACATTCCTTGGAACGCTTGTGGTATTTCACCACTCCATTCCCCACGTGTGCCGCGGTGCATATGGAAGCGTTCGAGTTCACGGTGGTTCGTGTCATCATGGACGGTAATCCACATCGAGAGTGCGACAGGCGACCATACGGTCACTTCCATCCCGTGTGGCGTAAATGACACACCAAGTGGCCCATCATATGAGAACCGACGTTCGAACTCTTCGGAGCGCACTATTTCTCGTGGAACGATGACCGTCGTCTTTTGTCCCGGATGAAACACTGTATACATCATGTCTAAAGAAATGGGTTCATATAGTCGCAGAATTTGTTCAATCATCCCTGATTCGTTCACATGTTGCTGTTCGACCATGTAGTCGATCGGGCGTCCATTCTGTTCAATTTGTACTGGAACGGATTCATATTCGCGCACAATCTCAAGTTGTATGGTCTCAAATGATACGAAAGACGCGCTCTCAATCGTTACATGCGAGGCAGTCTTTTGATCTGGTGTGTGATGCATATGCGTCCCTTCCTCTCAATCACTGATCCATAAATTGACGAAACGGCATCTTGGCTGTCACTTCTAACAATGTAGCGACATCGCGAACTTGTTGCGCTTTTACAATTGTTGCACGCCCATTCACTTGTTTCATCCACTCTTTATACTCATTTCGTCCCACATAATGCGTCGTTCGAACGCTCGGGACGTTATCAAAATAACCATCTGCTGCAATGACGACCTTTTGAAGGACACCCGCATAGTTCGGTATAATTTGTCGAACAAGTTCTTCGGTGCGAGTCAACGCAATGAGCGGGTTCACTACACGAGTATTTTCCCCTTTCAGCGGTTGATGAACCCACGTCTTCTCTTTCGATATGTGATAGATGCTTCTGTCTCCCTCGAGCCACTCTATGATATAGAGATGCGTAGGACCGACAAGGAGATGACTTAATTCAACGGTCGCACCGTTCCACTCAATGACGGGACGATAAAAGAAGAAGTGTCGTTCATTCCATTCGGAACGCATCACGCGATATGCAAAATCTCTCGTGAATGCCAAATGTGGTAAATCTGCCTCAAGTACTCCTTCACAAGCAAATTGCAGTTTTTGAATGTGTCGGCGCTCTCGAAGTAATTTCTGATACTGTGATTCGGCGAGTGGTTTCGGTTCTAGTTCAATCCGTTCCGACTTCGCCCAAAATTTCCACCACGGCCGATCAATCTCAAGCACTTCGACTGGACTTAGTCGATTGTTTTCATGAAGACGCTGCAATCGGGCCGTATCGGATTCTACATATTCCAAATAGCGATTGTATTGATCTAATACATCACGTTCATATTTTGAGATTACGTCAAAAATTTTAACCGGGATTGCCATATGTCCTCCTCTGGCCGTCTTAACGGAAATACTTCAATCGCCCTATAGGACGGAGTATGATTCGGCTGCACTTCATACAAGATCACTTCTTCCACCGACTCGGTTACGCTGAACTCGGGTGGGACGTAAGCAACCCGTTCCCCTTTGTCCCACTTTTTTGCGAGAGTGACATGAGGGACGAATGTTTTTCGGTCTAAATTCGGAATCAATGCGACGAGCTCTTGACGCAGCGCCGTCGCAAATCGCTGAAGAGCATCTGACGCATCAGGTACAATCGTCAACACGCGTGGACGGTCCGTTCTCCCGAAATGGTCGATGGCATGAAACGTCAACGTGAACGGAAGGGTTTCTTGACTGATTCTTCTAGTGATTTCTTTCACTTCATCCAGCTCTTCACCATCGATCCCCCCTAAAAATTGTATCGTCAAATGAAACTCGTCCGGTCGATAAATTCGCCGATACGAGTAATACGGTAAGATGGCTTGTTGCACAGCGGCGAGTTCGGCCGCTTCGATTGGAATCGCAATAAAATAATGCGTGCTCATCTGATTCATCCTTTCAGTGCGCGACGTGTCAGTCCAATCCAAATCACTGCCCCGATTGCCGTGACGATCGTATACATCCAAAATACGCCGATGATGTCATCGAGTTCGATGATTGTACCACTCAACTTGTTGAATCCCGCTGTCGCAAGTCCCGAAGTCAACGCCATGTAAACACCGATTGCCGTTGAAGAGACTTGACGGTCGACAAGTTTCCGGACGAACTGAAGCGCGACCGGAATTAAAAGTCCGACGACAAGACCTTGTGCAATCGCCAGAAGCCAAACAACCCAAATGGGCGGCTCTAATGCAAGGATTCCATTTCGCATGGCCGAGATGGCTGCCGCCCCGACGAGTACCGGGACACTGCCAAAGCGTTCTACAAATTGTGACGCCACTTTCATGAAGGGAATTTCAAACAAAACCGCGACGAGGAATAGTGTTCCGACGAGCGTCGTCGATCCCCCGCTACTTGTCACGTACAATCCAAAATAATAGTTGTTCGCATAAATTGGTCCGAAGACGAGCATGCCCCCGAGCAGAAAGAATAAGAAGGACTTATTCCATACAGCTGTCCATGAGATCGGAGCTAACGTGACGTCACGAATCGAGCTCTTTTCCGGAATCATTCGGACGAACACACTTCCGAGGATCAGTAGGACGGCACTTAATACGAACGTACTAGCAAGGCCCCACGTCGTATCGGAAATCCACCCCATCGCAAACACCGCGATGGCAAAACCTGCCGACCCATACAAACGAATCGCTCCATAATCCACTTTTGAACGTGTCGTATAGTCGAGTGTCATCATATCGACGAGCGGAATGTGTGCACATTGGAATACAGACCAAATCACCATGAGCATCACAATCCATACATATGAAGTTGCCACTAAAAAAGTAAACGAAATAAGGGCTGCGCTTAACATCGCTAACATGAGCCACGCCTTCACCCGCCCGGTGCGGTCGGTCAACATTCCCCAAAGTGGTTGTACACCAATCGAAAGAATGGGAAGAATGGCCACGATATTTCCGACTTGACTAGGACTCAGTCCGAATTGATCTTGTGAAAAATATAAAGCCATGTAAGGGATCAATGCCCCTTGTGCGAAGAAAATGGCGACATATACAGATTGAAACAATCTTTTTTGCGAATTCAATGATAACTTCCTTCCTAAAGGACAGAGAGCCGACTACATCAGTCAGCTCTCCACGGTTCTTATTTAGCGAGCTCGTAAATCGCTTCAGCATAAATCGCTGCTGCGCGTAATAAATCTTCTATCTCCATATATTCATCGACCTGATGCGCCACATCTTTAGCGCCTGGGAACAATGCACCGAATGCGACCCCCGCCTCGAGTGAACGGGCGTAAGTTCCCCCACCAATTGCCATCAAGTTGGCATGCTCCCCCGTCTGACGTTCGTAAACACTCGCGAGCGTCTTCACGAGCGGATGATCTTCAGCCACGTGATGCGGTGGCATATGTTGACGCGTCTTCAATTCGAAACCGAGCGACAACGCGATTTCACGTAGGTTTTGCAACCGCTCTTCAAACTTCGCCGTATAAGGGTAGCGAAGGTTAACCGTAGCCGTGCGCTCATCTTCGTGATAGCGGAACACACCACCGTTGATTGTCAAATCACCTGTCTCGTCACTCGCCTCAATCCCGAGCGAAATGCCGCGAGAATCGGCAAACACATGACGAACGAGTTCAATATAGCGTTCCCCTTGAATATCGAGAGGAAGGTGCAACAAGAATCCAGCGAGGACGTAGGCCGCGTTGATCCCGTTATCCGGTTCCATCGCGTGTGCCGCTTTTCCTTTCATCGTGAACGTATATGTGCCGCGATCATACACGCACGTCCCGTCCGCTTCATACTTTTCAAGATAAGCCTCGAACTTTTCTTCGAGTACCTCGTCTGTTTTCAATTCAGCTTTCGCGAAGTCCGGCACCATATTCGGACGCTCTCCACTCGTGAATGAGAGAAGGTGATACGCCGACTCTGGTGCGCGTTGAATCGGAAGTTGTGTCAATACACCGTCATATAGCCCTTTCTCTGCGTTAATGATTGGGAAGTCAGCGTCTGGTGCAAAGCCGTATGTCGGCATCTGTTCTTGTTTAAAATATTCGCGGACACAGCGCCACTCGCTCTCCTCGTCACAACCTGCGATCAGGCGGACACGTTTCGAGAGTGGTAACCCGAGTTCTTTGACGATGCGTAAACCATAGTAAGCAGCCATCGATGGTCCTTTATCATCATTACTTCCACGAGCGACGATTTTTCCGTCCGATGTAATCGTCGGATTGAACGCACCATACGTCCACCCTTCGCCTGCAGGGACGACATCAAGGTGACATAAGATCCCGACGATGTCCTCACCGTCCCCATACTCCAAGTGTCCTGCATATCCACCGACGTCTTTCGTTTTAAAGCCATCTCGCTCACCAAGCTCAAACATGTAGTCGAGCGCTTTTCGAACCTCTGGCCCGAATGGCATGTTCGGCGCGGCTTTTGATTCATCGAGCACGCTAGGGATTTGTAATAATCCTTTTAAATCTTCTAAAAATGCATCTTTACGATTGTCGACTTCTTGTCTCCAATTCATGTTCATCTCCCCTTTTGCGAATGTTCTCTCCCTTACTAGTATATCCAAATGAATGAAAGACGAACATTCATTTAGAAAAGTTTTTTTCGTTCGTGTTTGACCTCATTTTAAATACAAAAAAACAATCTTCATTCGATATTTACGTTCATAATCAAATCTTTACAAACAGATTGTTCGTGCTTTCTACTTGCATTTTTGTACAGGAGCGGTATACTAAAGGTGTAATTTTAGAAAATAACAATTTTATATTTCATTTTGTCGTCTGTAGGTATGGTTTATCATTATTCTACACATTGGGAGGTTATCCAATGAAAGGCTCAACAGATCGGATGTTAACGCGCATCAAGTCCATTTATTTGTTCATCAATGAAAGGGAGACAGTTACCACTTCAGAACTAGTAGAAGAGTTCGGTATTACGTCGCGCACTGTGCAACGTGATTTGAACGTGCTTGAGTACAATAATCTTGTGGAGAGCCCTAGCCGTGGCACGTGGACTTCATCGAAACGTTCACTCAAGACGGCAAATTGAAACGTATATGTAGATTCAAGAGACCTGACATTCAGGTCTCTTTTTTATGAAAGAAGGTCTTGTGGTTTTGGGTTGTATCAAATGTTCAAGATGAGGTGATGATGTGAAAGAAGAAATAATGAAGTACATAGATAATCATTTTCCAAACCTATCTGGAGAAGTCCATCTAAGATTCGAACTCGGCGAACCGTATAAAAACGGAACGGATGAGAGAATAGAGCAAGTGGTGAAAAGAGTGACTACATTGTTTGAGGAAGTGTTTCAATCTGATGATTACATCCATATCTTTATCAAGGATTGGAACGAAACAGAGGACATCATGTTCGGGAATACCACTCCCGAATATTTGTATGGTTTATTCATGAAGCAACAGATTGAAGAAGAAACGTTATTCGAATTAGATGAAGATATAGACGAAAAAACAGGGGAAATTATAAAAATCAAACATGAATATAAAGCGAAATTTGTATCCTCGCAGATAAAGTCAATCTCTTACGAGAAAATCCTTAGAGGTATAGGAAATTACGAGCAAGGAAGAGAACCTTCTATTGGACAAACGGTATACTTTATAAGCACTGAAAAGAACATCGTTTTTCATATGTATGATGATCGAGGTTGTACCTTAAGTTCAAATGAAGTTGAACCATTAGTCCCTTTATATCACAAATACAACGACTGGTTAGTTAACTATTGGCGTGCTGATTTTGATGCCATTTTCAAAAAGATATGATCGAAAATTAGAGCTTTTTATACAAAAAGAGAATCCGCCCAATTGGACAGATTCCCTCTCACCTCTTTAATTATTGAAGAAACAATTGAACCTCTTCTTCCGTCAACTCACGATATGCCCCGAGCTCGAGCGTCTCATCGAGTTCAAGCTCCCCGATTTGTACACGCTCTAATCGCTCGACGTGTTTGCCTACCGCCGCGACCATTCGTTTCACTTGATGATATTTCCCTTCAGACAACGTGAGACGGATGACAGAGCGACGCCCGCTCCGACTCAAAATCTCGAGTCGGGCCGGCTTCGTCGTATATCCATCCTCTAATTCGACGCCGTTCGCAAACGTTTTGATGTCCTCAGCCGTCATCTCCCCATCGACTTCAGCAATATACACTTTGTCGACATGTTTACGTGGTGACATGAGCGCATGGTTGAACGCGCCGTCGTTCGTTATGAGGAGAAGTCCCGTCGTATCTTTATCGAGCCGTCCGACCGGGAAAAGGTCGTAATGGGCATACTCCGGATCAATTAACTCGATGACTGTCGTCTCGACTTGATCTTCCGTCGCACTGATGACCCCTTCAGGCTTGTTCATCATGAAATAGATGAATGGACGATATTCAACGACTTCCCCGAACACCGTGACTCGCTCTGATTCTGGGTTAACGTGTCGTTTCGCATCTTTTACAGGTGCATCATCGACTCGTACTGCCCCTTGTTTTAATAGGATTTTTACATCTTTTCGTGACCCATATCCCATGTTCGATAGCAATTTATCAATTCGCATTATCCGTTCCTCCGATATTCAAAGCGTTTCCCTAATAATTTCCCTGCAAGATGGCTGCGCCAGCCGAGATATCCGTATACGAGAATCCCGACGATGACACCGACGATTGTCGCAAAGATGTCATTTCCCCAACTCGCTTCTTCTTGCAACGTGACGAGAAGAGAAAGGTAAACAGCCGCAAACATCGCCGCCCCCATCAAGAACATCAAGATGGTCCGACGAAGCAATTGCTTATACGGGAAGTGAAGAGAGCGCTGAATCATCCATACCATGAGCACGATCGCCACAATGTATCCAGCAATCGTCGCATAACCCGCCCCGATGCCACCGAGCCAATAGACGAACGGCACGTTCAGGGCGAGTTTCGCCAATAGCCCCATCGATGTAGCAAAGATGGTGAAGTACTGACGGTTAATCCCTTGGAGGATCGCAGCCGCAACCGAGTAATAGGCTAAGAAGAAAGCACTCGGTGCATAATGAAGTAAATACACCCAGCCTTCACGGTCTCCCGGGAACAACGTCCCAAACAATGGTTCCGCGAGAGCCACGAGACCAATGACAGCAGGAATCGTCACGAAGAACGAAACTTGGAAAATATGGTTGACCTGATTTCGTACCTTCAGCATATCTCCTGTCGTGAAGGAACGAGTCACGAGCGGGATTGTCGCCATCGAGACACTCGCCGCAATCGACACAGGGATCAATACAATTTTATGTGCGTTTCCGGTTAAGAATCCATAAGCTGAAGTCGCTTCGGATACGGTCGCACCCGAACTGAGTAACGTATTGACCATCGTCAACTGATCAATCAGCTGATAGAGAGGGGTCGATACCCCGACCATCACGATTGGGATCGAGTAACTGAGCAACTCGAGTAACAACGACTTCATCGAACGGACAGGTGTGCCCGCTGGATTATCCGTCTGACGATGGATGTCTTTTCGACGCTTCCAATACATCATGAGTACGACGAAACTACCGATCGCCCCAACAAAAGCACTAAACGTCGCAATCGTGACGGCAATGACTTTCAATCCATTCAGTTCAGTCGTCTCGACGGATTGCGTCCCTCCAAGAGCGTTCGCGATTGGTCGAATGAAGTCAGAGTCCGCAAAGACGAACAAGACAAGCATCGTCCCGCTGAGAAGAAATAGAATGCGTACAATCTGTTCGACGACTTGTGAGATTGCCGTTGGAGCCATGTCTTGATGTCCTTGGAAATAACCACGAACCATACTCATCGCTGGGATGAGTAGTAACGCAAAACTGACGCTTCTCGTCACGAGTGTGAGCGAGTCAATGTATTGCTGATTGTTCTCCGAATTTCGGACCATCAGCTCGGATAGCCATGGTGCCGCAAAAAAGAGTAATAAAAAAGCGACGACACCGGTCGCAAGCATCAGCTTCATTCCTTGTCGGAACAATCGTTGACTCGTTCCGTATTCCCCTAGCGCATTATATTTGGCGATAAATTTCGAGACGGCAACAGGAATCCCTGCCGTCGATATGGAGATCATGATTGCGTAATACGTATAAGCCGCTTGATACAACGTCACTCCGGCAATCCCGACCATCGCTTGGAACGGGAATGTGTACAACAGCCCTAACATCCGGGAAATCAAGTTTCCCGCCGATAAAAGAAGCGTTCCTTTGACGAAGGAGGCTCTTCCAGAATCTTGTTTGGCGCTTGATGACATGAGGCACCTCCATCTATAAATCAACTATTCATATGAATTCGGTTTTACAAAACAACCGCTTCTCATTATACTCTTACTGTTACGGATAATAAAGTTACGATAATTTTACTAATCATATAGATGAAGAAATGAGGAGATTTTACATGAAAGATGTCATCGTCATCGGCGGAGGTCCAAGCGGACTTATGGCAACGTATGCAGCTGCAAAGAGCGGCGCATCGACCTTGTTGATTGATAAAGGGTCTAAACTCGGTCGGAAATTAGCGATTTCAGGTGGAGGGCGTTGTAATGTCACGAACCGAAAACCAATCGATGAATTGATTCAGTTCATCCCTGGGAATGGCCGCTTTTTATATAGCGCCCTCGCCCAGTTCGATAACCAATCCATCATCGACCTCTTTACAGGATTTGGCATCCCGCTAAAAGAAGAGGACAACGGGCGAATGTTCCCTGTAACGGATAAGGCACAGGACGTGGTCAACACGTTGCTTCGCGCAATCGAAGACCTCGGTGTCGAGATTCGAAAAAAGGCAGAAGTCAAAACGCTACATTTTAATGAAGAAAATGAGTTTCACGCGGTCGAGTTGATGGACGGTGAAATGATTGAAGCGAAAGCTTGTGTCGTCGCGGTCGGTGGACAATCTGTTCCTCATACAGGTTCAACAGGTGACGGCTATCCATGGGCACAAAAAGCTGGGCATACGATTACGGAGCTATTCCCGACAGAAGTGCCAATCAAATTGAATGATTCATTCATCGGAACGAAACAACTTCAAGGATTATCGTTACGTGACGTCGCGTTGACGGTGCACGGCAAAAAAGGAAAAGCGATCAAGACGCACCAAGGTGACATGATCTTTACCCATTTCGGGATCTCGGGTCCGATCGCGCTCCGTTGCAGTCAGTACACAATCAAAGAACGGAAACGCAGCAAAGAACAAGTCGTACTCTTGTCACTCGACTTCTTCCCGGACACATCACGAGATGCGCTCGTCCAAGAATTGTGGAATCAAGTACAGAGCCAACCGAAGCGTGCCGTCAAAAACGTATGGAAAGGCTATATCCCCGAGCGACTTCTTGACTTGTTATTAGAAGAGCTCGCATTTGGAGAAGAAGATGCGAGTCAGTTGAAGAAGCAATCCGTCATTGATTTCGCAACGCGTCTAAAAATGTTCGAGATGCACGCCGTCGGGACACTCGACTTTGACAAAGCGTTCGTCACAGGTGGTGGTGTTTCGGTTAAGGAAGTTGCGCCACAGACGATGATGTCAAAGAAGGCGCCAGGTCTATTCTTTGCCGGTGAAGTGCTCGACATTCATGGATACACAGGTGGCTACAACATCACGGCCGCCTTCACAACTGGACATTGTGCCGGATCGCACGCAGCTGAACTGGCGACAGAGCGGTAAAGGATTCGGCCCAACGCATCGTCTGCGTTCTATCGTGATCACTAACAATTAAAAGGCTTGATCCTGTATCATTCAGGGTCAAGCCTTTTAACATTCTTTTTCAACTTAATTTTCCAATTCCATCACATCTCGATATTTGTATCCTTCTAAAATTTCATGACCTTCTTTGAACGTCCATTCGGAAATCGACAGCTCTGGGTGCGCCGTCAAATAGTCATGGAGCACATCTCTCCCTAGAATATAGTTACTCCAACGTGGCATATCCTTTTGATAATTACCGACTACAAAATCGGTGTGGGACGTTTCATAATCATTCACTCGGCTCGCGATATGTTCCATGGTCGCATCATCGATTGGTACATACCATGGTGGCGTTACCCCTTTGACAATGCGGTCGGCAAACGTATCGGCTTTCCCTTCAATGATGACAGAATCAAGAATTGTATTAAGACGGAACTCAGGTTGATCATAAAGAATCAGATGATGATACTCATGAGCCGTCGAATGGGCTAGCACACCTTTGTCAAAATCTGTATCGAGAAACAAGATGAAGGTATCATTATAGGCTTGGCCGGCCACACCTTCCAACGCTTCACTATCGTAGAAGAATTCAGGATTGTAAGGGGCAACAAACACCATACCCTTCTTTTTAGGAAGGATTTGATTTGAATCGATATATGTTGATGTAATAATCTCATTAATCTCGTCATGCCGCTCGATTAATGCGTCCAACTGCTTCAGCAATTGTTGCTTATGAGGAGTCGGCTTTAGTAAAAAATTTGTTTTGATGAGGGATGTATCGATCTTTTCTTCCTTTCCGACCTCTCCTATGTAATCTAGTACGTATTTTTTGAAGTTTTGTTTGTTCTCCTCCGCATCGGTTGTTTCAAGGGATGCATTCAAATATTGTTGGTATTGGGTGTAAAGTGGAACGATTGTCAATTCATTCTCTTCGTTGATTTTTATCGTTTCGATTGAAACGTCAGGCTCAGACGTTTTAGATTCTGACGTTTTTTCATCATTGCTACATGATGCTAACAGAAGTACTGAACTACAACATAGAATACCGAATAATTTTTTCAGCTGAATGACCTCCATCTCAATGATTAATATTCATCGTTCGCTTGCTTATGTTAAATTATACCATTAATTACTCTCATGACCTTCCTAATCTCATCTAATACCATGATGTCATTATGACCTTCACAACAAAAAACGACTCAAACCCTTTCTAATGAGGGCTCAAGCCGTTTGTGATTATTCTTTCCCTGCGATTTGACGACGCACTTCTTTTTCGAGCTCCGGCTCCGGTGGCATCCAACCTTCAGGTTTCATGACTTTATTGTCCGATTCGCGTAAGATCGGTTTCCCGTCCGGTCCAAGCTTCGCCATATTGGCACGCTGGACGATTTCAAACAACGGCACCGGATCAAGTCCAAGTTCAACGAAACTGCCCATCACAAAATATAGCGCGTCCGTTAACGCATCCCCTTGACCGACGAGACGTTCCACATCATCTGACGGTGGTGCGTCTTGTAATGATTTTTGGACCGCTTTTTGGAATCCTTCTTGGAATTGCTCGATGGCCTGTAAGAACTCTTCTTCTGTCTGTGACGATTGGTGTAAAAATTCAACGACCGCTTCCTCTGCCGTCCAAACTGATCGTTTCGTCGCACGATCAAGTGTCAACGGTTGCGGAGATTTTGCTCCTGGATGTCCGAAAGTCTCGTGGAATTGTTTCACTTCTTCAAAAAAGTAACGTTTGCTCATCTGTCTTTCCCCCATTGTTAGTCCACAGAGACGAAAGCATCCAAATCAAATACTTCCGGGTGGACGATTGCAAAGATTTCATTGTCTTGTAAAAACATGCCGGTCGAGTCATACACGCGAGGTGTCACCATCTGACCGTTGATAGTACCTTCTTCCGGGTTGACCGTATAGAGGACGAGTTCTTCCGAGTCGAGCACGTATATTCGGCCTTGTCGCTCGACAAGCCCAACGCCTTCGAATCGCTCAAACTTTTGCTGGATTGAGGCGCTCATCCCGTCAGCCGATAACGCTTGACGCGAATCGAGCATCCATTCCGTTTCCGATTCTTTTTCCTCGACTGCCTCATCTGGCGTATCCTGCTCATTCTCAGGTGCCTCTTCTTCCGCAGCGGCCGTCTCACTAGAGACATTGTCATTCGTCGAGACATTTTCTGTCGTCGCTTCTTCTGTTGATTCTTCAGTGCCTTCAACATTATCATCAGATTCTGTCGATTCTTCTGACTCGTTTTCCGCAGGCACTTCCGGCTCGATTTCACGCTCTTCAATATAGAGGAGCTCAAGGTCCGGCGTGTCTGCTAATCGATTCATCATGAAGAGACGATTCGATTCTCGGTCATAGCCGAGACCAAAGATTCGGTCTTCCGATACGAGACCTTTGATTTGTTTACGTGGTCGTTCGACCCAGCGTCCTTCTTCCCGCTCAATTGTGATGAGTGTCCCGTTTGCAGTCACCGCATATACTAGGTTCTCTTCGACCATCCGCATCCCGATAAAATCATCGAGTCGCGCCTGTCCCGTATTTTCGAGTTGAAGCACTGAGTTGACGCGTGTGCCGTTCCCGCTCACTTCGAAAAATTCAGCCTGCTCGGTAAGCACGAGATAAGCCCCAATCGTATCGCTGTAGTACACTTCATCGATTTGGTTGATTTGCTCGAGCGCATCGGTCGTATCAATATCTTCGTCATCTTGTGCTGCCTCCACAGGTGGGAGGGATGCCGTTTGATGACTCGTTTGAATGTCGATTTTTTCAAATGTCGAGGCGACCTGCCGCTGAATCTCTTCATCAGAGAAGACAAAGACATAGCAAAGGATCACACCGACCACGACAGCACATAGTGTCGTGTATAGCACATAAGAACGTTTCATGGACATGTCGTCCCCTTCTACTTCAGTATCGCCCTTTAGTGTATCAAAACCGACCGTAAAAGAAAATGACCTCACCAAAAAGAAAAGAATGTGCGACAATGTCACACATTCTTTTAATTATCCCACTACAATATTGACGAGTTTTCCAGGAACGACAATGACTTTACGAACCGTCTTGCCTTCTGTGAACTCTTGGACACGCTCGTTGCCGAGTGCCTCCGCTTCAAGCGCTTCTTTTGATGCGTCACGCGAAACGTGCATTTTCGCACGAAGTTTCCCGTTTACTTGAATGACGACTTCAATCGTGTCACTCACAAGTTTTGACTCATCGTACGTCGGCCAAGCCGCATACGTCAACTCTTCCGTCATGCCCATCTTCTCCCACAACTCTTCAGACAAGTGTGGAGCGACAGGTGAAAGCATCTTGATGAAGTCGACCATTTGCGATTTTGGCAACGTCTCTTGCTTATTCGCTTCATTGACAAAGACCATCAACTGCGAGATTGCTGTGTTGAAGCGAAGTGCTTCATAGTCTTCAGTGACTTTTTTCACCGTCTGATGATACGTACGTTCAAAGTCGGCAGTCGGTGCCACATCCGCAAAGTTCGTTTGATCGAACAAACGCCATACGCGGTCGAGGAAGCGACGTGCCCCGTCAAGACCATTCGTTGACCATGCGATTGCCGCGTCAAGTGGCCCCATGAACATTTCATAAAGACGGAGTGTATCCGCCCCGTGTGATTTCACGATATCATCTGGGTTGACGACGTTCCCACGAGATTTCGACATCTTCTCGTTGTTCTCACCAAGGATCATGCCTTGGTTGTACAATTTTTGGAACGGCTCGTTCGTCGGAACGACACCGATATCGTAAAGGACTTTATGCCAGAAACGTGCATAGAGCAAGTGAAGAACGGCATGTTCCGTACCACCGATATACAAGTCGACTGGAAGCCAACGCTTGAGTTTTTCAGGGTCCGCAATCATTTCTTCGTTATCTGGATCGATGTAACGGATGTAGTACCAGCAGCTACCTGCCCATTGTGGCATCGTGTTCGTCTCGCGACGACCTTTTTCCCCCGTGACAGGATCTGTGTACGTCAACCACTCTTCTGCGTTCGCGAGTGGCGACTCACCTGTACCAGATGGTTTGATTTCATCGATGATTGGAAGTTCGAGCGGAAGCTCTTCGACCGGTACCGTCTTCATCGTTCCGTCTTCCATGTGGACGACTGGAATCGGCTCGCCCCAGTAACGTTGACGGCTGAACAACCAGTCACGAAGACGGTATGTCGTCTTCGCACGACCCGTACCCGCAGCTTCAAGTTCTTCAATAATCGTCTTGATCGCATCGGCTTTATTGAGTCCGTTCAAGCTACCTGAGTTGACGTGCTCCCCGTCTTCGACATAAGCCGCCTCTTCCAAGTTTCCACCTTTGACGACTTCACGAATCGGGAGGTCGAACGTTTTCGCAAACTCATAATCACGCTCATCGTGCCCAGGAACGGCCATGACTGCACCTGTCCCGTATGTCGAGAGGACATAGTCTGCTGTCCAAATCGGAAGTTTCTCACCGTTTACCGGGTTGATCGCATAAGCGCCCGTGAAGACTCCTGTCTTCTCTTTCGCAAGGTCTGTACGCTCAAGGTCCGTCTTCTTCGAAACTTCCTCGATGTAAGCCTCAACTGCTGTTGATTGTTCAGGTGTTGTGATCACTTTTGTGAACGGATGCTCCGGTGCGAGCGTCACATATGTCGCTCCGTGAAGTGTGTCCGGACGTGTCGTGAAGACCGTGACAATCTTGTCGTGACCGTCGACCTTGAAATCGACCTCGGCACCGACTGATTTCCCGATCCAGTTGCGTTGCATCTCTTTTACGCTCTCTGGCCAGTCAAGATCTTCCAAGTCTTCAAGCAAACGCTCCGCGTATTCTGTGATGCGAAGCACCCACTGTTTCATCGGGACACGGTATACCGGGTGGTTCCCACGCTCTGACAAGCCGTCGATGACTTCTTCGTTCGCAAGGACCGTACCGAGTGCAGGGCACCAGTTAACGGCAACTTCGTCGACGTATGCGAGGTCACGCTCGAACAATTGCGTGAAAATCCATTGTGTCCATTTATAATATTTCGGGTCCGTCGTACTGATTTCACGGGCCCAGTCATACGAGAAACCAAGTTCTTTCAACTGACGGCGGAACGTCTCGATGTTACGCGCTGTGAATTCGCGTGGGTCATTCCCTGTGTCGAGTGCGTATTGTTCGGCAGGAAGACCGAACGCATCCCAGCCGATCGGGTGGAGGACATTATATCCTTGCATCCGCTTCATACGGGCGATGATATCCGTCGCCGTGTAACCTTCCGGGTGACCAACGTGAAGGCCAGCACCTGATGGGTACGGGAACATATCGAGGACGTAGAAACAATCCTTCTCCGGGTCTTCTGTCGTTTTGAATGCGTCTTTCTCTTCCCAACGCTTTTGCCATTTCGGCTCGATTTCTTGATGTTTAAAATAGCTCAACATTCTTCCTCCTCTGCATAATAAAAAGCCTTCCGTCCCCGAAAATGGGACGAAAGGCTTGAAAGCTCTCCGCGGTACCACCCATGTTGCATTGCTGCCACTTGAGACGCCGATAACGAGGCGTAACCCCGGTTTTCCCTACTCGGTTCAGGAAAACAGCTCCAAGGCGAGTTCACGACCTCCATTTATCGATTCACACCAACCATCGACTCTCTTTGAAACGGAACGTTCGCTACTAATCCTCTTCATCGCTTGCTATTCATCGTAGTCTATTTTAGCCCATTCTGAAATTCAACGTCAACTTGAAGTTTTCAAGCTTTGACTTGTTTCTGCGTCGAAATGGTTTTAACAGCGAAGAACGCAATCAACCCAAATCCTACTTTATTGATCAAGTCTGCCACGTTGTATATCAATTCGCGCACGAGTTGAACTTCGATCCCTGTAGCGAACAACGTCACAGCATAGCCGATTGGGTAAATCGCCCATCCAATCAAAATGAAGAGACGCATGTTGAGCAATGCTTTTCGAATAGGTGGAGGTGAAGACTCAGCCGCCTTCGTGACATTCGTGAAGAGCAAGTAAATAATATAAATCCAAGCGATACAACCGACAAGATATCCCCAAAGTCCAAGTTGCGTAAAGCCACCGTTCAAGTTAATCGATGACTCACCGAGATACCCAGCTACAATCATGATGATATCTGCGATAATCAACTTCGTTAATAATCCAGTCTTCATCTTTCCTTGCAAACTAAGAAGTAGCGGGAACTTAATCAATAGTAACGGTGTCGTCACGAGCCAATCGATGTACCGAATCTCCGTCGGAAATCCTGTGATTTCCGACAGCAATCCAGAATCTCCGACTGCGTCTTTCATAAAGTAATAGTGAATCGCTGCCACAAACGTAACAAGTGCCGCAACAGTCGCGACCGAACGGTATTCAGGATCAAGACTGCTCCGTTCAACTAGAAAATATAATGTCGCTGCCGCCATTCCTACAAAACCAACCCAAAACATATACTGCGTTGCCAACACGAGTAAATTGACTTCCTCGTTCATCATACCCATCCCCTTTACCTCAGAGCTGACCGACAACAAACATATGTGGTTGAAAGGATCCTTCATCTAAATTTTATCTACGAAAGTCAATAAGACGAAGGTTTAAATCTGTAGAGAATATGCGAAACGTCACGAACTTTGAACATTTAATGAACGAATACGTAAAAAGACAATATTAGCCGTAATGATCAGCAAAATAATCAACGTAAATACTGCGTTCATCCCGAACGCATCGAATAATAAGCCCGAGAATGTCGGTCCAATCATCCGACCGACAGATGCTGCAATATTGACGAGCCCTTGATACTGTCCCGCCTTACCAGGAGGGGCAAGTTTCGCAGCAATCGTCGGGACTGCTGGCCAGACGAACATTTCCCCGATTGTCATGACGACCATCGCGACCATGAACATGCCAAATCCGCCTGCGAACGGCACGATCAAGAAAGCACCGAGGAAAATCGAGGCTCCGATAATCAGTTGACGTTTTAAGTCATCCTCAAACTGTCGCAATACACGGTTGAGTAACGGCTGTGCGAATACGATCATCGCCCCGTTCACCGTCCAAAGCAGTGAATACTGGCTGATTGTGACACCAAGGTCTTTTGAATGAACGGCGATTGTCCCTTGCCACTGTACGTAAACGAACCAAAGCACGGCGTAACCGACTGCGACATACCACATCGACTTCATCGTTGCGCTCGAGAGCGTCGTGGCAGCTGCCTCTAACTGTGATTGAACGACAGGACGTGCCGGGTTTTTCAGGTAGCGAAGTCCAAATAAAAGGACCACGACAAATAAGACCGACAAGAAGAAGTTTGCATAAAAGATCCATTCGATGTTAAAGCGCGCGATTTGACCACTCATGGCCGTACCGAGTGCGACACCTACGTTTTGCGCAACGTAAATCGCGTTAAACGAACGGCGTCCACCTTCTGGCCAGATGAGTCCCGCAAACGCGTAAACGGTCGGAAAGACGAGTCCACCTGAGAACCCAATCATACCAAGCCATACCAAATAGCCGAAGAACGTGGCGTGGAACAGTAAAAATCCGAGTGAGCTCGCAAGCAACAAACCGACAGAAATCATGAGCGTCATCTTTCCACCGATTCGGTCGAATAATGTCCCTCCGATGTAGTTTCCGACGATTGCGAGTGCGGAGTTCACAAGAAGTGCCACCCCAGCAAGTGTCATCGACTCACCTAAAAAATCATGAATATACAGTGTGTTAAATGGCCATAAAAAA